>JAYTCN010000062.1:0-2244 GCA_043736475.1 Paracoccaceae bacterium | reverse complement strand
GTTGGCGCGGGCCCCTTTGGCGGAGCGGACCAGATCCTCGGACGCGCCGGATTGCGAGACGACAAGGACGGTTGCGCCGAGCAGGCTGACCCCGTTGCCGACCGAAAACACCGAAGGCGGCAGGCTGGTCATCGGCAGGCCAAGTTCGCGCATGAATTCGTAGGACAGGATAGTGGCAGCGGCGTCGGACGAGCCGCGCGCGATGGTGTAAAAGGCGTGCGGCAGGCTCAGGCCGGTGGGGACATTGGCCAAGGCGTTGGCGAAAACGCCGGACGATTCGGCGATTTCGGCACGCATATGGCGGCCCGGTTCGGTCATGTCCGCAAACCGAAACTGTCGAGCTTTGCCCAGGTGCCGGTCAGATCGACGATCTGGCCGGTCTGGCGCACCTGATCAAGGGCGATGGCGGCGCACATCATTTCGTCCGCGCCACAACGCGCATGAAGCAGGCGCCGTGGCAGGGGTCGATGTGCTCGGTGGCCTTTAGCGAGACTATTTGGCCCGATAGACCCGCTTTCATCGCCGTACGCAGGTCAACCATGTGTTGGAAATAGCGCAGGACGAGGCCGACCATCGCGCGGTTTGCGCCGTCGTGGAGTGACAGAAGGCGCGCGAGTTCCTGGGTCTCGTGGATTGAAATGACGACGGGCTTTTCAGTGAAAACCTGCACCCCGGCTTCAAGGCCGAGGCGAAGCTGGTCGAGGTGAAAGACGTTCGGCTGGCCGATGAAGGTGGCGACAAAGCGGGTTGCGGGGTGGTGATAAAGCGCCATCGGGGTGCTGAATTGCGCGACCCGCCCGGCGCTCAGCACGACGATGCGCTGGCGCTGACCGCCCGACAACGGGCCGGGTTTCAGCTGCAACTTGTCGTTCAGTTGCGGAATCCCGGCCGCTTTGGCGACTTTGGATTTCACCTCGGCCCCGGGCAGTTTCTGTTCGCGCAGAGGGAAGGTGGTGTTTTCGCGGACGGTCAGGTGCGGGTAAAGCGCAGTGGACTGGAAGACCATCGGGATGCCGCGATCAACCGGGGCAAGGGCCGGTGCATCGGTGCCTTCGATCATAATTTGACCCGAAGTGGCCAGTTCGAGACCTGAAGTGAGGCGAAGCGGGGTCGATTTGCCGCAACCGGACGGGCCGACAAAGACGACAAACGCCTTGTCCTTGATGGCAAGGTCGATGCCTTGCAGGACCTGCGAGGACCCGAAGGATTTGGTGATGTTTCGAAGGTTGCGCGTGGCCATGGTATCTTCGGGGGCAGAAAGGGCAGTGGGCGCGCCCGAGGTCAGCGCCCGCGACATTGTGCTTTTCCCTGATCGCGGTTGAGCAGCGATATCGGCCATGCACCCCCCTGAGGCGCGCCCGGTCTGTTTGCCGGACCACAATCTGATTGTGGCCCCATGTTAGCAAGTTCGATCAGTTTTGCTACCTAAATAATACCAATTTATAGGAAAAAGTGGTAAATCCCGCATTTTTCACTTGTTTCAGCACCAAAACAGCGTCTTTGTCCTGCTCGTGGTCTGCTTTGGCCGCCAATAAATAATACCAATGGTGGCCCGATGGAACAGACCAACTCTGACCCGATCTTTGCGCCGGACCGCTGGTACCGCGTTGGCCACGGGCCGCGATACACCCAGCTTTACCGTCACATCGCGGCGGCAATCGGTTCGGGCGTGCTGGAAACCGATGCGCAGTTGCCGCCGGAACGCGGACTCGCCGAAATGGCGGATGTCAGTCGCGTGACTGTGCGCAAGGCGGTGGCGCAGCTGGTTGACGAGGGGATGCTGGAGCAAAGGCGCGGGGCCGGAACTTTTGTGCGCCCCGCCAGGCCCAAGCTGGTGCATTCGCTGTCGGCGTTGCTGTCCTTTACCGAATACATGCGGCAACGCGGCAAGACCTCGACCAGCCAGATTTTGCGGCGCGGACTTTTCCTGCCGATGCCTGACGAGCAGATGGCGCTGGGTCTGGCCGGGGCGGACGCGGTTGCGCGGGTCGACCGGCTGCGCAGTGCCGACGGTTTGCCGATGGCGCTGGAGTGGTCATCGCTGCCGCAGGACATTCTGCCGGATCCGGACCGGGTTGAGACCTCGCTTTACGACGTGCTGCGGGCGCGGGGCAATGCGCCGACGCGGGCGGTGCAGCGGATTGCGGCGGTCAATCTGGCGGCAGTTGATGCGCAGCTTTTGCACCTGCCGGATGGGGCGGCGGTGCTGCGGATCGACCGGACGGCCTATCTGCCAAGCGGTCG
>JAYTCN010000061.1:0-2246 GCA_043736475.1 Paracoccaceae bacterium | reverse complement strand
CTTGTTATCGACCGCCATGACATACATCGTCGCACCATCGGCACTGAATGCCATATTAGGCGCGGCGGCCGAGGGTACCGAAAAAGTATTCGCCAGCGTCCCGTCCGGCGCGATTTCCAAAATCCGCCCGGCGCTGTATTCGCCGACATAGAAGTTGCCATTCGGCCCGACCTTGATGCCGTCGGGATAAACATCTGCCGCTTCGCCGAGCGCGGGCAACCGCACAAAAAGGCGGCGGTCGCCCAAGCTGCCATCGTCGGCGACTGCAAACGAAATCACCCGCGCGGCCTCGGATTCGTTCACATAAAGCCGGCCATCCGCACCTGTCGCGATTCCATTGGCATAGTGCAGGTCGTCAGCCAGCCCGACAAGAACGCCTTCCGCAGAAAGATGCACGATCCTCCCAACGATCGGACCTGATTCCCAAGGCCCCGACAAAGTGAAATACGCGCCGCCCTTGCCATCCGGCGTGCCGTCGTTCGGCCCCAGCAGCGGTGTGCCCAGCGCATCCCTGTCATAGCTCGTCAATGTTTCGCCCGCAGCCGAGATCACCACGATCTGGCCCGAATCATAACAGGTCACTCCGAAATTGTCGCCGAGCGGCACCACTGCCGAGGGCCCGCATCCTTCTTGTTGCCATAGTGAGCTATTTGCCGCGCCGTCCCAGACCGTCACCACATTGCCCGCATATTCGGCATAGATCAGCTTGCCGTCATCGATCAGCGGCCCTTCCGGAAACAGCGCCCGCGGGTTAATCACCACCGCGTCCTGCGCCTGCGCAGCAGCCGAAAACGCGGTCAAGGCGCATGCAATCAAAGCGAATTTCATCGACAGCCTCCCCAAAAAGCAATTACTAGCAAACATCACCCTGCAAGGCGAACGGAATGGCGGCATCGCGCAATGCCAGCCCCTTGACGCCCCATACCCCCGCGCGTAGAAGGCGGCTTCGAATTTTAGCGGCGTCCCCTGCGGGCGCACGGGCCGAATGGTCCGCGAACTGGCCAAGGACTGATGATATGTCTCGTCGCTGTGAACTGACCGGCAAGGGTGTGATGTCTGGCAACAATGTCAGCCACGCCAAGAACCGTACCCGCCGGCGTTTCCTGCCGAACCTGAACGACGTGACGCTGACGAGCGATGCTCTGGGCCTGTCGTTCAAGTTCCGCATTTCGGCCGATGCGCTGCGCACCGTCGATCATCGTGGCGGTCTGGATGCATTCCTCGCCAAATCCGCCGACCGCGAATTGTCGCCCAAGGCGCTGAAAGTGAAAAAAGACATCGCGAAAAAAGCCGTGCCGGCCGTCGCCTGACACGTGCCGGACCATTTGATGCGGCCGGTCCGGATGATTCGCTTTCTGCCACTTTTGCTTGCCGTTCTGCTCGCCGCTCCGGCCTTGGCGCAGGAAATTCGGCTCGATAACGTCTATGGCCGCGCAACCCTGCATTCCGCTGCTGTCTTCCTGACGATCACCAATTTGGGCAGCACCGCCGACCGGCTGGTTTCCGTCACCACCCCCGCCGCCGAATCCGCCATGTTGCATGTGAGCGAGTTCACCGACGGCATCGCCTCGATGCGAATGCTGGCCGACGGGCTGATCCTTTCCCCCGGCACCACCGAACTTGCGCGCGGCGGCACCCATATCATGCTGACCGGCCTGTCCGGCAAACTCGAACAGGGCGCGATCTTCCCGCTGGTGCTCGCGTTTGAACGCGCAGGCGAAATCCGGATCGAAGTGCCGGTCGACAATGCGCGGGCCGAATAGCGCACCCAAAACCGCCAACTTGGATTACAAATTCGACACTATCTCACAGCGAAAATCTTTGCTAGCTTGCCGAAAATCTGGCGGGAGCACACGCATGCGGGCACTGGTTTTTCTGGCAGCGACACTTGGCGCATCGGCAGCATTTCCTGCCGGATTTATCGAGCAGGCCTGCCTGTCCACCCAAAAGGCTCACCCCGGCTTGTGCGCCTGCACCCAATCCGCCGCCAACCAGACCCTCAGCGCGGCAGACCAGCAGACGGCGGCAGAAATGATTATCAGCCCTGACCTGTATTATGAATACGCCGAATCCGGCAAACAGGCGAAACTGGCCTTCATTGACCGCTACGAAATCTGGGGCGACGCCATTTCAACACTTTGCACGGTTGAAGGCTGACAAGCACGAAAAGCTTGAAATAAATTCCGCCCTTGGGTTAGGTTTGGCCAGCGCGGAGGAAATGTGATGCGATTCAAAAGTCTCCTGGT
>JAYTCN010000060.1:0-2246 GCA_043736475.1 Paracoccaceae bacterium | reverse complement strand
GCCAATGCGCTGTACGAGGGGCTGTATCTGTTGGGCACCTCGATTGCCCGCCCGCTGATCGCGCAGCATCTGGTGCGGATTGCAGGCGAGGTCGGCGCAGATGCTGTGGCGCATGGGGCGACCGGCAAGGGCAATGATCAGGTGCGGTTCGAACTGTCGGCGCTGGCGCTGAACCCGGGGCTGCGGGTGATCGCGCCCTGGCGGGAGTGGACGCTGCAGAGCCGGACCCAGCTGCTGGCCTATGCCGAGGAAAACCAGATTCCGATCGCCAGAGACAAGCGTGGCGAAGCGCCGTTTTCGGTCGATGCGAACCTGCTGCATACGTCTTCGGAAGGCAAAGTGCTGGAGAACCCGGCGGAGGAAGCCCCGGACTACGTTTATCAGCGCACCGTGGCGCCCGAGGATGCCCCGGATCAGGCCGAAATGATCGAGATCAGCTTTGAGGCCGGCGATGCGGTGGCGATCAATGGCGCGGCGATGAGCCCGGCGACGATCCTGACCCGGCTGAACGAGATTGGCGGCAGGCATGGGGTGGGGCGGCTCGATCTGGTCGAAAACCGCTTCGTCGGGATGAAATCGCGCGGGGTGTATGAGACGCCGGGCGGCACCATTCTGCTGGAGGCGCATCGCGGTGTGGAACAGATCACGCTCGACGCCGGGGCCGGGCATCTGAAAGACAGCCTGATGCCGCGCTATGCCGAGCTGATTTATAACGGCTTCTGGTTCAGCCCCGAGCGTGAAATGCTGCAGGCACTGATCGACAAATCGCAGGAGCATGTCACCGGCACGGTGCGGATCAAGCTTTACAAAGCCTCTGCCCGGACGGTGGCGCGTTGGTCGGAGCATTCGCTGTATTCGGAAAAACACGTCACCTTCGAAGAGGATGCCGGGGCCTACGATCAAAAGGACGCGGCGGGGTTCATCAAGCTGAACGCGCTGCGCCTGAAACTGATCGCGACCCGGAATGCGCGGGTCAAGGGCTAGGGATGTCCAACGTCGGACAAAAATCAATAGATTGAAAATAAACGATAAAACTATTTTCGTTTACCGTTCATTCACGTCTGGACCACCCCCCGCTCTGCCTCCAGCAGCTTGGAGACGATCACCAGCGGCAGGGTCAGATCGTGATAGGCCAGTTTGATATCGTTGATCAGTTGGTCGCGGTTCGCGAACAATCCGCCGATCTTGAACAGGTTGCGTTTGTGGCTCAGCGCGACATGCATTGTCTTGCCGTCGCTGCTGGCCGAAAACAGCCTGGCACCGGAGCCGATGGCATATTGCAGGTCGGTCAGAAGCTTCAGAGTGGCATCCAGGGCCGGATGATCGGCAGTGGCGGACGAGCTGACCCAGACGCCATAGGTGACGCCAAAGCTGCCCGGCAGGCTGCGGACCGCGATCAGATCATCCACATTGATGTTGCCGCTGAAGATGAACCAGCCTTTGGTTTGCGCCTCGTCCACGATGAAAAACGGCGGCATCGGGGCCTGATTGGCAAAGGACGCGACAATGCCCTTGAAAAGCGTGCTGGAATTCTTGCCGCCGGTTTCATAGGTCAGTTCGGCGAAACTGACCTGCCGGCCGCCGAGCCTGCCTGAAACCAGATCCTCACCCTTGCGGACGGCCGCTTTCGGCAACAGGCGCGGCGGCAGCGACAAGATGAAGGCCAGTGCATTCTGCGAATAGCTCATTCCGGCGGTTTCGGCGAGCATCGGCATGATCTGCCGCGTATGCCCGCGCTGGACATAGGCGCTGATCGCAAAGATCACCACGGCGGCGCCACCGATGGTGATGAGCGCCAGTTGGAACGGTTTGTCGGCCTTGCCCACCAGGAAGAACAGGGCGTAAAGGGCCAGGACAACGGTTGCTGCGACCAGCAGCCACCCCTCGATGGATTTCCGCCTGATCGCCGGCATCAGCGTCGGCAGGGCCGTTGATATGTCGGGTATCTCGTTGGTCGCGACATCGGATTGCAATTCTTGTCCCCCCCTTGCGCAATGGCGGAACGGTGCCAGACCCTGACCGAATGGCAAAGCGGTTTCTGAGGGACGGGCAGAAGCGGACGCCGCCTTGCAGTCAGTGCAGCGGCTTGAGTTGGGCCATAGCGGTCGATCACGATAAGGAAAGTTTCCCTCCACGATCAGGGGCGATCCGAGCTTTAGCGTGTGCGCAATGCAAACAACCGTTGATAATGCGGCAAGGCTGTTGCTGCCAGTTCCGCATAGACGCCGCCCAGCGCGGGCAGCGGA
>JAYTCN010000059.1:0-5332 GCA_043736475.1 Paracoccaceae bacterium | reverse complement strand
GGTGACGGAAAATCATGTGCTGGTGTTGCGCAACGCCGGGCCGCAGGGCGGGCCGGGGATGCCGGAATGGGGCATGCTGCCGATGCCGAAAGCGCTGTTGAAGCAAGGGCTCCGCGACATGGTCCGGCTGTCGGACGCGCGGATGAGCGGCACCGCCTATGGCGCTTGCGTGCTGCATGTGGCCCCGGAATCGTTTATCGGCGGGCCTTTGGCGCTGCTGCGCAACGGCGATATCGTGCGGCTCGACATCCCCAATCGCGCGATCGACATGCTGGTTTCCGACCCGGAATTGGCCGAGCGCAAGGCCGCTTGGGTGGCACCAGAGCCAAAGGCGG
Source organism: Paracoccaceae bacterium (assembly GCA_043736475.1). GTDB lineage: Bacteria > Pseudomonadota > Alphaproteobacteria > Rhodobacterales > Rhodobacteraceae > JANMOK01. The sequence continues at coordinate 4,997 of JAYTCN010000059.1, read as the reverse complement.
GCCGGGGTTACGGCTGGTTGTTCGCCCGGCACATCGGCCAGGCCGATACCGGCTGCGACTTTGACTTTCTGCACCGCTCGTTCGGCAAATCAGCGCCGGAGCCGGACATTTTCTGATCGTCGGTCACTTTGCCGGTCTCGGGTCTGGCGGCCATCGGGCGGCAAGACCCGCGAAGGGCGCGCTTGACCTCGCGGCGCAACCGGCGCATTGGAATTTGCCCTGCAGGCCCGGAAAACGCTTTTGAACACCCATCCCAAGATCTTCGCCGTCGCCCCGATGATGGACTGGACCGACCGGCATTGCCGGTACTTTCACCGGCTGCTGTCGCGCCGGACGTTGCTGTACACCGAAATGGTGACCGCCGCCGCGATTGTGCACGGTGACCGCGAAAGGCTGATCGGATTTGATCGCGCCGAGCAGCCGCTGGCGCTGCAGACCGGCGGTTCAAACCCGGCGCAATTGGCCGAGGCAGTACGGATTGCCGGCGAATTTGGCTATGCCGAGGTCAATCTGAACGTCGGTTGCCCGTCGGACCGGGTGCAGTCGGGCTGTTTTGGCGCAATCCTGATGGAACAGCCCGGTCTGGTTGCCGACTGTGTCGCCGCCATGATTTCCGCCGCGGCCGGCATTGAAATCACCGTGAAATGCCGCATCGGGGTCGATGAGCAGGACCCGGAAACTGCCTTGCCCGATTTTCTCGAACGCGTTGCCGGTGCCGGGGTCAGGCGGTTCACCATTCACGCCCGCAAAGCCTGGCTGCAGGGCCTGTCGCCGAAAGAAAACCGCGACCTGCCACCGCTCGACTATGGGCTGGTGCATCGGATGAAGGCGCGGTTTCCGCATCTGCACCTGTCGGTGAACGGCGGTATCACGACGCTCGACCAAGCCGAGGCGTTTTTTGCGGCGGGCCTCGACGGGGTGATGGTTGGACGCGCCGCTTATCACGCACCCGCCGACATGCTTTGTCAGGCAGACCGGCGCATTCATCGATCCGGCGCGGATAGCGATCCGGTAACGGCGGTCCAATCGATGCTGCCCTATATCGAAGCGCAGTTGCGCAAGGGTGCGCGGCTGGGCCAGATCACCCGCCACATGCTGGGAGCTTTTACCGGGCGACCGGGGGCGCGGCACTGGCGCCGGGTGCTGTCCGAGGGTGCATTTGCCAGAGGAGCCGGACCGGAATTGATCGAGCGCGCCCTCGCCGAAGTCTTGAACCCCGCCCTGGCCGCCTGAGTTCTGCCGCCGGTCAACGCCTCAGGCCCGGCACGTCAGCGCGATCACTCGATGACAACCCTTGGCGACAGGGTCAGCACCGCCAGCGTCAAAGCCGCACCGGCACAGGCGCAGATGCCGACAACCATTGGCAGGACGGTTCCGTCAAAAAACGGCCCCATGAGCACCACCGCAGCACTGCCGGCCACCATTTGCATGGTACCGCCAAGCGACGAGGCAAGGCCGGCGATATCGCCGTGGGTATCGAGCGCCAAGACCATGGTCGATGGCAAGACCAGGCCAAGACAGGCGTTGCCGAGCAACAGGCAGCCGACCAGAACCGGCAAAGTCGCCAGTCCGGCCAGGGTCAGCGCCAACAGCAGCAGGGTGAATCCGGCAAAGCCGAAAGTCCCCAGACGGATTACCTGTTCCATTCCCAATCGTTCGCCAAGCGGCGCAGCCAATTGCGAGGCCCCGAAAAATCCGATGGCGTTCACGGCAAAGGCAATGGAAAAACCGGTCGGCGACAGCCCGAATTGCCCGGTGTAGACAAATGGCGCCGTGGCGATGAAAACAAAGAACTGGGCAAAGCCAAAACCGCCGATGAAGGTCAGTCCCAGGAAGCGAGTGTCGGTCAGCAAGGTTTTGGTACCGCGCGCCATGCTGCGCAGATTGACCGGCGTCCTGTTTTTCAATTCCAGCGTTTCGGGCAGCATGGTCGCGGTCATCAGCAGGCTGACGAAGGTGGCACCGGCCAGCAGCCAGAATATCGCCCGCCACCCCGACAAGGCGATCAGGCCCGAGCCTGCCAGCGGCGCCAGCATCGGCGAGATTGAAATCACCAGCATGACCAGCGCCATCAGCCGGGTCGCCGCCGTGCCGGTGTGCATGTCGCGAATAATGGCCCGCGGCACCACCATGACGACCGACGCCCCGGTTCCTTGCAAAAACCGCAATGCCGTCAGCCAGCGGATATCGTCGGCCAGGGCGCAACCCACCGAGGCAATCAGGAAAATTGTCAGCCCGACAAACAACGGCACCCTGCGCCCGACCTGATCGGACCACGGTCCGTAGAACAGCTGGGCAACGCCAAAAGCCAGGAAAAATGCGGTCAGCGTCGATTGGGTCGCGGCAACCGTCGTCTCGAGATCGGCGGCAATGGTCGGCATTGCCGGCAAATACATATCGATGGCAAACGGCCCGACGGCCGACAGCAGGCCGAGGACAAGCGCAGTGCGAAATAAGCCGGGTCGCATTGGATACCTGTTGAACGGAGGGCCAAAGCACTATCAGATCGCCGCCAGTCGCGCCACGCCGGATTTGGCGCTTGCCAGGGGGGCCGATCATCGCTGACGGATTGATCTTGCTGCCCTTGCTGGCCATGCTGTGCGCGATCGGCGCCATTGCCGGCATCATTGCCGGAATGTTGGGGGTTGGCGGCGGCATCATTCTGGTTCCGGCGTTTTTCTACGCCTTTCAGACGCTGGGATATGGCTCCGGACCGCTGATGCAGATCTGTCTGGCAACCTCGCTGGCGACGATCGTCGTCACCTCGGTCCGCTCGGTGCTGGCGCATGATCGCAAGGGCGCAGTTGACCGGAAAATCCTGCGGCTCTGGGCCCCGGGCGCGGCGGCCGGCGCCGCCGTTTCCGTGGTCGCGGCGGTGCACCTGCAGTCGCGGGTCCTGATGCTGATCTTCGGGATTCTGGGGGTGACGGTCGGGCTCTACCTTGCCTTCGGCCGGCCGCACTGGCGCCTGGGCGACGTCCTGCCGACCGGCATTGCCCGGACGATAACCAGCATGCTGATCGGCTTTCTGTCGGTGCTGATGGGCATCGGCGGCGGCTCGTTCGGGGTGCCGCTGATGAGCCTTTACGGTCAGCCAATCCACCGCGCGGTCGCTACCGCTTCGGGTTTTGGCGTGGTCATCGCCTTGCCCGCGGTGATTGGATTTCTGCTGACCGGCAACGCTCAGGCCGACAAGCCGCCACTGACCGTCGGCTATGTCAACATTCCCGCTTTCGCAATTGTGGTGGCGATGACCCTGGTCACGACGCCAATCGGGGTGCGGCTGGCCCACAGGACGGATGCGCGCCGATTGCGCATTGTCTTTGCCGTTTTCATCATCATCATGGCCGCAAACATGCTGCGCAAGGCCTTGACCGGCTGATCACTGGCGCAGAATCATCCGGTCGCTGCGGATCACGGTTTCCGACAGTTTTTCGAGGAAGCTCATCCCGAGCAAACTTGTGTGCAGCATGCCCGGTGTCGCCACTGCGGCGCGAATGTTGTGGATGGTAACGCCGCCAATATCCATCGCCGCCAACACGATCGGGGCGACAAAGGCCTGTGATCCTGCCGTCGTCACCGGCAATGCGAAATCGAGCGCCGCGATGTCGATGCCGACAGCCTCGGCATCTTCGTACCGCAACAGAACCAGCGACGCGCCGGTATCGACCAACAGCGAAATTTCCACGCCGTTGAGACTGGCCAGCGACCGGTAATGGCCATCCCAGCCGGGCCGCAAAATGGTCTCGCCCGGCGTCATTGCCACGGCGGCAACCGGCATGTTCAGGCCGACGCGCCGTAACAGTTCCGGGCTGTATTGATAGGCGACCAGACCCGACAGAACCACCGAGGCGACCATCGGCAAGCGCCAGCGGACCGGCACCGGATTTTGGACACGGCGCAGGATTTCTGCCAGCAGCATGCCCGACAGGATCAAGGTCAGATAGCCTGCCCACAGGTCTTTGCCGACACCCGAGAACATATCTGCAAGGTTATAGCGCAGCACCAACAGGCTGCCCAGATACAGCCCCAAGGCTGCCAATAAAGATCGCAAGTTACACGCCCCCACGCTACTCGACCTGGCAATACTATTCTATGAAATTGATTCTGAACAGGAATTTCGCGGTTAACGGGTCTTGTCGGCAAGGCGCGCCGCGCGACCGCGCCGCTTCTGGCTCAGCTGCGGCTTGCGTTCGGGCAAGATCTGGATGATTGCGCGGCGCGCTTCGGGGGTCATTGTCGACCAGGCGGCAATTTCGCCGGGCGTGCGCAGACAGCCGATGCACAAGCCGATTTCGCGATGGACAAGGCAAATCCTGTTGCAGGGACTTTCGATCTCGTCACGGGTCCAGATTTCATTGTGCATGGTGGCGTTCCAGATAGCGCAACCGGTCAAGCGCTGCCTGCAAGATATAGGAAGCCGCGACGTGATCGATAACCGCAGCGCGTTTCTTGCGGCTGGCATCGGCGGCCAGCAAGATGCGTTCGGCGGCGACCGTCGACAGGCGCTCGTCCTGGAACGCGATCGGTGTGTCGGTCAGCCGGGCCAGATTGCGCGCGAAGGCGCGGGTCGCCTGGCAACGCGGGCCCTCGCTGCCGTCCATGTTCAGCGGCAAGCCGAGGATGATCCCGCAAATCCGCCGGCCGGCGCAGATATCCAGCAATCTGGCGGCATCGACGCTGAATTTGCCGCGCCGGATCGTTTCCAGCGCCGAAGCGATGCTGCGGCTTGTATCCGAAACGGCGATGCCAAGCGTCTTGTCGCCAAGATCGAGCGCGACGATGGCGCGGTCGGCCGGCAGCGATCCGGCAAAGGCGCTGAGGTCATCGTGGATCGCGGCGGTCAATTCGCCACCTCTGCCGTCTGCGCGGCCGCCAGCAAAAGTGCCAAAGCCACAGGGTCAGCCGCGAAGGCGGCCTTCGACCGTTCCCAGGCGGCGGCGGCTTGCCCGGTCTGGCCCAGAACCCCGTAGGACCGGATCAGTTGCGACCATTCC
>JAYTCN010000058.1:0-5336 GCA_043736475.1 Paracoccaceae bacterium | reverse complement strand
GGCGGTTCGGTATTGGCATCGGTGCTCGTGTGCCGCGTGCCCGTTTTCGACCGCGCCGCCGCCGCACGGACAGGCCCTTCGTCGGGGAATTGATCCCCCGGATCAATTCCTGATCCTCCTCAGTCCTTGTAAAGCCGATACAATTTCTTCTCATTCATTGCGAAGCCTTTCCTTTCAAGCATCACCCCGATCCGCCGATAGCCAAACCGGCGGCGGGTGCCCGCTATCTCCTGCATCTCCTTGCGGATATCCGCATGATCTGGCGGTCGCTCGCGCCGCACGGTCTTGGGATCGACACCAACGAGGTCGCAGACCCGGCGCTGCGAGATTGTGTGGTCCCCCATCGCCCTGAGTGCCGCTTCCCGCCGCTGAGCTGGTGTCGTCAACGCTTTCCCAGCAGATCTTTCAGCACCACCACGTCCAGCATCGTGTCCGCCACCAGCCGCTTGAGCTTTGCCCTCGCCATTGGGCTTGAACCAATGGCACCTCAATGGCTCGATCTTCCTCAAGCTGCTTCAGGCGTCGGGCATCTGAAACATCCATCCCGCCATACTTGGCCTTCAGCTTGTAAAAACTGGCAGGGCTGATGCCGTGCTTGCGGCAAACCTCTGCCACAGTCAGCCCGTCGACGTATACGTCGACCCTGTCTCTTTGATCATCCCAATAATCTGCGTCTCGGTGAAACGGCTCTTTCGCATTCGTCTGCTCCTTCAGGGGTTGGGCAGACTCTACATCAAAGTGAGGGCGTTTCCGGGGGGCTTGCCCAACCCGAAACCGACGACTATCAACAAACCAGACTCTCGTCATGAACGAGGGACGACCGGGGGGCGGGTCACAAGCCACGACTGAAATGTCATTCGCTATAGCGATTCTGCGCCATCAATTACCAGCGCGTGGCCCGTCATGAAGGCGGATCTGTCTGACGCTAGAAACACGATGCCATCAGCAATTTCTGCGGCAGTGCCAAACCGCCCCATCGGTATTGCGCGCCCGACGTAACTTTCAAGTGCGCTGCGGCCGCCCATCTGTTGCTCGAAGCCCGCGTTAAAAGTCGTGTCGACAAAGCCGGGGCAAAGCGCATTGCAGCGAATATTGAAGCGAGCGTAGTCAACAGCGATCTGTTTGGTCATTGCGATGACCGCGTGTTTGGTTGTGGCATAGGCAATCATTTCTCGGTCATATTGCACGCCTGAATTTGACGCTGTAATGATGATCGACCCGTGTCCTTGCAATTGCATCATCTCCATCGCGGCCTTTGCTGCTACAAAATGCGCGCGCACGTTAACTCGCCAGGACGCATCCATCTGATCGACGGTCACCTGATCAAGCCGTCCAGGTATCTGTATGCCAGCATGCGAAAGTAGAATATCGATGCGGCGGTGCCGGCGCGCTGCGCCTGTTATTGCGCGGATCAAGGCTGCGTCGTCGGTTACATCAAGTCCCTCTGCCTCGGCCTTGCCACCAGTTGCTGCAATCATGGCCGCGGTTTCGTGGGCTGTGTCGGGCTTCAAGTCAGTAACAATCACTGTTGCCCCTTCGGCTGCCATTGCAAGCGCCCCGGCGCGGCCGATACCAGCACCAGCGGCGGTTACAAAGGCAACGCGATCTTGCAAAATCATAAGGTCCCTATCCGGATTTGGGCACACTGCGCCGCAGGATGCTTTGTGCAGTGATCAGAAGAACCAAAGATATGCCAAGCACCATTGACCCGATCGCGTTGATCTCTGGCGTCACACCACGGCGGATCGACGAGAAAACGTAGATTGGCAGCGTGGTTTGCGATCCAGACACGAAGAATGCGATGATGAAGTCGTCAAAAGAAAAGGTAAATGCCAGCAGGAAACCTGCAAGTATACCGGGAAATATCTGTGGCAGTGTCACTTGGCGAAAAGTTCCAAAAGGGGTGGCACCGAGGTCGGCTGATGCTTCAATCAGGCTTCGGTCCATCCCGGCCATCCGGGCGCGCACGATGATGATCACCAGCGCCATCGAAAACAGGCCATGTGCCGCAATCAGTGACCCTATTCCCAGCGACAGTTGGGGCGCTGTTTCGGCTTCCGGCCAGATCGCCTGCAAGACAGGATTCAGCCAGTCGAACAGCGTCACCAATGCAATCAGCGTGGCAATGCCGATGACAATGCCGGGTACCATCACGGCAATGTATATCAACGCATCAAACAGCGTGCGCAGTCTGCCCTTTAGAGTTTGCAGCGCAAGGGCCGCCATGGTGCCAAACAACGTAGCCAAAAGAGCCGAGACCAAGGCAACCGTCAAGCTGGTTTGGAATGCCTCCATTACGAAGGTATTCGACAGGGCCTTGCCATACCATTGAACGGAGAACCCCTGAAATTGACTCGCAGCCTTACCGGCGTTGAAAGAAAACAGCACGATGATCCCGATGGGAACGTAAAGAAACAGGTACACAACAAGGGCGTAAATGCGCATCTTGGCCTCACATCAGCGATACATCGTCGCGGACCCCGGCCCAACGGCGGGTGAGGCGCATGTAGACGGAGACGGTGATCACCATCACCACCACCAAGGCGACCGCCACTGCAGACCCGAAGGCCCAGTTGCGCGACTGCAAGAACAGATCGACCAGCGCGTTGCCGATAAAGAACACCTTGCCGCCACCAAGCATGGCGGGAATCAGAAACTCACCCATAAGCAGGATGAAAACCAGCATGCAACCGGTTGCCACGCCTGGCATTGACATCGGCAGCGTCACGCTAAGGAAAGTGTTGGTGGGCGGCGCGCCAAGGTCGCTTGAGGCCTCCAGCAGACGTTTGTCCAGCCGCTCCAAACTGACAAATATCGGGAACACCATCAGCGGCAGATAGCCATAGACGATGCCTACCAGAACCGCGAAGGGCGTGTTTATAAGTCGCGGGTTGCCAAGCCCCAGCGCATCCAGCAGGGAAGGCAAACCCTGGCCGCCCAACAGATAGATCCAAGCATAGCTGCGGATCAGGATCGAGGTCCAGAATGGCACGATTACAAGGATCAGCAATAATGTCCGCCATGTTGGGCTGGAGCGAACCGCCAAAAAATAGGCGAGGGGATACGCAATCATCAAGCAAGCAAGGGTTCCGACCGGAGCCATGACCATAGTGTTCTTGAAAGCGGCCCAGCGTGCACCAAGGTTCATAAAATTGTCGAGGGTGAAAGCGGGGGCATAGCCTCCGGCTGGCCCACGCTCTCCAAAGCTGAAGACGAAAACGACCACAAGCGGCAGCACCAGCATGGCGAAAAACCAAGCCCCGGCGGGCAACAGGAAAAGTGCTGTGCGATATCGTGGTCGCATCGCTTGCCCCTTATGCCGACTTGAAGCGCGCCATCAGTTCGGCCCGACCCGGATCAGTCAGCGTCACCGCAGCGCCAAATTCCAGCGGGCTGAGCAGTTCCGCCGCCGGATACATGATCGGGTCGTTTAGAATTTCCGGCGGCAGCAGCGCATCAACGCGCTTGTCGGCCACTGGATAACCATGGAACAATACCTCTTTCACATTGACTGCCGGATCCAGCAGATAGTTCATCAGCGCATAGGCCGCGTCCAGATGCGGCGCACCCTTTGGGATGGCCAGGAAATCCGACCACAGCTCGCCGCCTTCCTTACCCAGCACATATTCGATTTCCGGAATGTCGCGGTGTAACTGGAGGGCATCTCCGGTCCAGCAAATTGTCATCCAAGCATCGCCGGACCGCATCGAAGGCTGATAATCAGAGCTGATCGCGAAAAGGTGTGGCTTTGCATCCAGCAGAAGTTTCTCTGCATCAGCCAATTCTTTGGGATCGATAGAATTGAATGAATAGCCAAAGTATTTCAGCGCGTTGCCGATTGTTGTCAGCTGATAATCATGCACCATGGTACGGCCCGAAAATTCGGCCATGGTCAGATCCCAGAACTCTTTCCACGAGGTCAGTTTCTTGCCGCCGGTGTGCGAAGTGTTCACCGCATAACCCGTGGTGCCCCAGTTGCGCGATACGGCATAAACAGTGCCGTTAACGGTGCCGGGTTCCGCAAAGCGCGGGTCGAACGAGGCCAGATCATAATTGGGCAGGCGCGAAAGATCCAACGCCTCGATCAGATCGAGGTCTACATAGGTGCTGATTGTGTAATTGGTGGGCACAAACACATCCCAGCCGGTGCCACCCGCTTGCAACTTGGCCAGCATTTCCTCGTTAGACCCAAACACGCTCATATCCACAGCGGCCCCGGTGGCCGCTGCAAATGCTTCGAAGTTTGCCGGATCGTGGTAGTTGGGCCAACTTGCCAGCACCACCCGGTCGCCGATCCCCGACTGCGCCCAAGCTGACCCGCGCAGTCCCGGCAGCGCCGCCCCCACTACGCCTGTAGCGATCCCCAGCCCCGTCACCCCCAGAAAATGCCGGCGTGACACAGACCCTTTTTTGTAGCGCATCAGTTCGGCCATGAATTGATCACGAGATATGAAGTCGTTTCTGTCGGTCATGTTCATTCTCCCAGTTTGGTTTTCATCATTTCAAGTTCCGTTAATGCCGAGGATCAATCCGACCCCATCACGCCACACAGCCTGCGCTGTTTGACTTAGCTCGAACGCGCCTTCCAGCGCCTCTGCCTGACGTGGCACGAGCACAAGAAACTCGCCAAGTTCGGCATTTTTGACGAGGTATTCGGTTTGCTCACCCAGGAAAATCCGGGCTACAATGGTGACAGGCACGCTGATATGCCCCGCCTCATACTGCACCGAGCGCTGCAGGGTGATCTGTTCGGGCCGCAAGCACAGGGATGCGTCCTGACCCAAGACGGGCGCACGCGGGGCAGTGCCGGCAAGACTGCGCCCCGCCACGCTTACCCGGCAGGTATCGGCCGAGATGGCAGTTACCTTGCCGGCGAAAAAATTGGTTTTGCCAACGAAATCCGCGACGTATCGGCTATTGGGTGTATCGTATAACTGCCGCGGTGTGCCAACTTGCACGACTTTGCCGCTCTGCATGACGCAAATGCGGTCCGACATCGACAAGGCTTCTTCCTGATCATGAGTGACCAGCACAAAAGTGATGCCAAGTTGGCGTTGCAGGGTCTGAAGTTCAATTTGCATGTCGCGCCGCAGTTTTTTATCCAGCGCGGCCATCGGTTCATCCAATAACAACAGTTTCGGCTGGTTCACAATCGCCCGGGCAAGTGCCACGCGCTGTTGCTGGCCGCCCGACATCTCGTAGCTTCGACGATTCCCGTAGCCAGGTAGACGAACAGTTTCCAGCGCCTTCTCAACCGCGTGGGTGATTGCACTCACCGACATCTTAGGCCGCCGCTGCCGCAGGCCGTAGGCGATATTGTCAAAAACTGTCAGATG
>JAYTCN010000057.1:0-5336 GCA_043736475.1 Paracoccaceae bacterium | reverse complement strand
CGTCAACCACGCCGGCATAGGCCTGGAAGTCGAGGCCGGCCGCGGTGGCAGCGGCTTCGGCGCCTTCCTTCATTTTCACAAAGAACGGGTTGGTGTTGTTCTTGGTGATCAGGCAGGCCAGATCGGCGGCCTGCGCCGATGTGGTCGCGGTGAATGCCAAAGCGGCGGCGCCGATCACAGACAGCATCAGTTTGCTGCGAAGATTCATGGATTCCTCCCAAAGTTTTCCATTGTTGATGGCCCGGCAGAATCGCGCCGGGTCACCTGCGGCTAAACCACACGGAATGCGACAATTTGTCAATAAGTAATTTCAGTTGATTTATTGTTCGCCCCGGCCGACAGTGACCGGTCGGCAGGGGAATCATTTTGGCGGAAGCCCGGACCAACGCAAGCGCTGTCGGCGGCGACACCAAAGCGGCGCATCTGGGCGGCGGGTCGAATCAGGCCCGCGGCCGTGACTATAACGAGCGGCTGTTGTTATCGCTGATCCAGCGCGAAGGATCGTTGTCGCGGGCCGAGATCGCCCGACGCAGCGGATTGTCGGCCCAAACGGTCACGATCATCATTCGCAGCCTGGAGCGCGACGAACTGGTCGCATCGGGCCTGCCGATAAAAGGCCGGGTCGGGCAGCCTTCGATTCCACTGCGGTTGAACCCCGACGGCGTGTTTTCGATTGGATTGAAGATTGGCCGGCGCAGCACCGACCTGGTTTTGGTAGATTTCAACGGCAGAGTTCGCGCCCTGGTGAGCCAGGCCTATTCCTATCCCATGCCCGATCGGATCATCGACTTTGTGCGCAAGGGCGCGGCGCAATTGCAGGGTGAATTGCCCGAGAAATTTCGTGACCGGCTCGCAGGTCTTGGGGTGGCAATGCCTTTTGAGATGTGGAGCTGGACCGAGCAGATCGGCACAATGAACGGCGAAATGGAGGCCTGGCGGGGCGTCGATATGCTGGCGGAATTATCCCGGGTGACTGGCCTGCCGACATTGCTCGAAAACGATGCGACAGCGGCCTGCGAGGCCGAACTGGCGTTGGGCCACGGGCGCGAATTTTCGTCCTTTGTCTACTTTTTCGTCGGATTTTTCATCGGCGGCGGAATCGTTTTGAATCACGTCGTTTATTCTGGACCGACGGGTAATGCCGGGGCCCTCGGCACAATGCCGGTGGGGATGGAAGCGGGCAAGGTGGTTTCGCTGATTGACCGCGCGTCGGTCTATCTGCTGGAAACCGCCTTGCAGGCGGCCGGACAAGACCCGTCGCAGCTGTGGAAGAATACCGACGGCTGGGATTATCTGGGCGATCCCTATGAAGCGTGGCTTGAATCGACCGCGCGTCATATCGCCGTGGCGATTGTTGCGGCTTGTTCGGTGATCGACTTCGAGGCCGCGATTATTGATGGCGGATTTCCGGCGCAAGTGCGTGAACGCCTTGTTTTGGCAACGCGAATCGCCTTGACCCGGATCGACGCGCGCGGAATCAGTCCGGTGTCGGTGCAAGCCGGCATTCAGGGAAGCAATGCCCGGGCCATTGGTGCCGCCCGGCTGCCGATAACCGCGAAATATCTGATGCGACGTTCCGTATTGTTCAAAGACACCCGGGTGACCTAGGCTGCTGCAATGCAACAGGAACCGGTTTCGGCGGGTTTTGGCTGGGTGCGACAAATTTGAATTATGGCAAAGATATGTCTTTGAAGCAGAGCAGTTATGCGCTATTTGCACTACTGACGGGTCACTTAACTGTCATATTGCACTACCAGTAGTGAGAAAAACCAAACAGGGGGCGTAATGTTCGATTACGTTGATTCGACGGCATTTGCCAATGACCAGGGCGCGCGCGCCCAAAAGCTGTTCGCGGCAGTTGTTTTGGCGGCGCTGGACGATGCAATTGCCGATGACAAGAAATATGGCAACGGTGCCGAAGTGATCGCCCGTTGGGCGCGGTCGCGCGACGGGCGCGAAGTGCTGATGTGCGCGGGCATTGACCCGTCCGAGCGCTGCGTCAAGGGCATGATGGATTTCGTTCGTCGCGGCGTGCGGACATCGGTGGCGCTGAGCCGCGAGGAAAGCGAGCGCCAGCATCAGGCCGCTGCCGCGTAGTCACGGACCGATCTGCGGTAGTTCGGCGGGCCTTTCGGGGCCCGTTGTTGTTTGGGGCGGGCCGCTTGGCATCGTCGTGGCCACCAGAATTCCCAACAGCAAAAGTGCAAGCAGGGGGATCAGCAAACCGGATTCGGAACGCTTGGTTGCCGAGCGACGGCGCGGCCCCGACTTTTCAAACAACTTTGACGCCGGCGGCATTGCGGATACCGGCGCCGGCCTCACGCCGGAAACAGGTTCCAGTCGCAGGTAGCCGACAACGTCGGCGACGGCCCGCTCAAAGCCGGCTCGATCCTTGATCACCGCGCCGTCGTCATGCACGACCGTGATGCGCACGCTCGCCACGAAGCGCGCCCGTTTCAAGTTTGTCGCAGGCAGTTGCATCTCGACCGAGGTCAGCTTCTCGTGCAGGCCACGACCCGTGGCGTGAAAGTGGATTTCCAACAGATCTCCGATCTGGCGTGAAGCCTTGACGGCGGTATCAATGTCGGACATGAGGCTCCGTCGGGTGCGTTGTCGCCTTGGAGCAGCGAAGAAACGCGGTTGCACAAGGTCCGATTGCAATTTGGCCGCCGACGGAATCATGGCAGCGGCGTCCGGACGGATCGGCCGGCCGTCGGTCTTTGGTGATTCCGTGCCGCGCGGTTTCGCTTTGAAGGCCGCAGGACTCAGTTGACTTGCGGCAGATCGGTGGCCCGGACCGGCGAAACCAGCACGTCGCCCGCCGGTTCGCGCAGCATGATGGCCAGAACCATTGCCGCCGCGGCAGCCAGCACAACGGCAATGCCGCCATATCGGAACGGGTCGGAAGGCAACCGTTGCTGCTTGGGCAATGGCGCGCGGCGAGGGTTGATCTGGTTTTCAGACATTCTGGCTGACTTTCTCGCTTCTGACGTAGCTTTCGGCCAGGCTGACACCGGAATCTGGCAAAATCATGGAAAGATTGCGGCGCACCCCGGGACGGGGGCTTTGCGGCCGACCCGTCCCGGTTGTCACGCAAACACGCAAAAAATGCAGTCGACACGTACATCTGGAGCCGAAGTCGTTCACATATGCCCCCACACGGGAACGAGACGGCCCAGTATTTGCGCTTCAGGCACCTACATGTGGTTAACCGTCGCACATCTTGTGGGTAATTGCGAAAAATGGCCCAAATGTGGCAGATGGGCCTGCCGTTTTTTGCCAGACCGGTGTTGTTGTTTTCCGGCAACGTTCGGCGCAAGGGCAAAATGCGGCGCAAGACGCCGGATTTGTGACCGGGTGCGCGGACAAACACGATTGGCATTTGCCATGATCAGGCACCCGCGTGGGCACGAAACGTCAGCAGTGAAACCAAGCCGCGAAAAGCATCAACAGCTGTGTTAGGATGCCGGGCAATTTCAACGTGACTATTGCAGGGAGTGCCAGCATGGTGGTTGATCTTGGGTCTTTGAAATTGTTCCTCGGGCCGGACGACGTTTTGCCGGCAGGCAGCCCGGCGCAACTGGACAATCTGGAGCAGGTTATCGTCGATTTTCTCGACGGTGCCAGAAAGTCGCTTGATATCGCGGTGCAGGAAGTGGACAGCGAACCGATCGCAAGGGCGATTGTGCGGGCGCAACTGCGCAAGGTGTCAGTCAAACTGGTGTCGGAAGCCGATTATTTGACCGTGAGCAAGGCACCTGCTGACCCCTTCAAGACCGACTCGCGGGCCAGCAACGAGATTAACCGGCAATTGCATGTGGCAATCCTGCGGTCAAAAGCCTGGGTGCGGACCGATTTCAACCCGGCAATATTCCATCAGAAATTCATCATTCGCGACGGCAAGGCGGTGCTGAGCGGATCGACGAATTTCACCGTTACCGATACTCATTCAAATCTGAACCATATTGTCATCGTCGAAAATGCCAAAATCGCCAAAGCCTATCAGGCCGAGTTCGACGAAATCCGCCGGGGGCATTTCGGCAAGTTCAATATCGGCGCCGAGGTGACGCCGGTGGAGATATTGGTTGACGGGGTGCGGGTGAAGCCGTGTTTTTCGCCCGACCATGCGCCCGAGATGGAAATCATGAAGCAAATGATGAAGGCGCGCAGCCGGATTGATTTCGCCATTTTCACCTTCGCCAATTCTTCGGGCATCGACGACGCGATGGTTGCGGCGAAAAGAGCCGGCGTCGGGATCCGGGGTGCGATGGATGGCGGACAAGCAGCGCAGAAATGGGCGGTTGGCAAGGGGCTGGTGGCCGAAGGCATCGACGTCTGGGCGGTTCCACGACGCGATAAAGTACGGAAATTGCACCACAAATTGATGGTGATCGACGATTCCGTCACGATCATCGGCAGCTTCAACTATACCGAGGACGCCAACCGGACCAACGACGAAAACATCATTGTTCTGGGCGATGCTGATCTGCCAACGGCCAATCAGCGGGTGATTGCCGCCGCCGCCAGGGCCGAGATCGACCGGATCATCGCCGACCACGGGGTCAAGATCGTCGCCTGAGGCGCGGCTATTTGAAATGCTTGGACAGCTTCAACCCCTGACCCTGATAATTCGATCCCATGCCAGCGCCGTAAAGCACGTCGGGCACCGCCGCCATGCGTTCATAGACCAGTCGCCCGACGATTTGGCCATGCTCGAGCGCAAACGGCGCCTCGTGGCAGCGTACTTCAAGCACGCCGCGCGATCCGCCGCCACCGGCGGCAGGATGGCCAAAACCCGGATCAAAAAAGCCGGCGTAATGCACCCGGAACTCGCCAACCATTGCCAGATACGGGGCCATTTCGGCAGCACATCCGGGGGGCACATGCACCGCTTCGCGGCTGACGAGAATGTAGAATGCGCCGGGATCGAGGATGATGCGGCCGTTTTCGGCGCGCACGTCTTCCCAGAAATCGGCGCGCGGATAGTGACCGATCAGGTCAAGGTCGATCAGGCCGGTATGCGGTTTGGCGCGAAAGCCGACGATTCCATCGGTTTGCGGCTGCAAATCCACCGAGAAGCCGAGGCCGCCGGCGATATGGGCCGGCACGTTGACCAGACCGACTTTGCGGTCAAGCTCCAAAAGTTCGGTATCGGTCAAAATCGACTGACCCCGGCGAAAGCGGATTTGGTTCAGGCGCATGCCGGGGCGGGCGAGGACCGAGAACGAGCGCGGGCTGATTTCGGCATGGAGCGGCCCTTTGTAACCAGCCTCGACACGGTCAAATTCGGTGCCGCCATCGGTGATAAGCCGGGTGAAAAGGTCGAGCCTTCCAGT
>JAYTCN010000056.1:0-5368 GCA_043736475.1 Paracoccaceae bacterium | reverse complement strand
GGTTCACCTTCAAGATCACCGAATGGCGGGTGTCGATCCGCAAGCGAATGAACCAGCGCGATACCGAGGCCAACCAGAAAGCCATCGACAGCCTGCTCAACTTCGAGACCGTCAAGTTTTTCGGAGCCGAAAAACGCGAAGCTGATCGCTATGATTCGTCGATGCGCGATTATGAATTGGCGGCCAACCAGACAAACATCTCGTTGACCTACCTGAACCTCGGGCAGTCACTTCTGATAACCGCCGGACTGGTGATTGTGATGATCCTGGCGGCAATGGGGGTGCAGGCGGGTGTGTTGACGGTCGGCAATTTCGTCATGGTCAACGCCTATATGATCCAGATAACCCTGCCGCTGAATTTTTTGGGTACCGTCTATCGCGAAATACGCCAGGCTTTGGTTGACATGCGCGAGATGTTTGACCTGCTCGAACAACCCGCCGAGATCAGTGACAGACCCGGAGCACTGCCGTTGCTGGTTTCCGGCGGCCGGTTGCATTTCGACAAGCTGGATTTTTCCTATGAAGCCGAGCGGCAAATCCTGTTCGGCTTTGACCTGACAGTCGAAGCAGGACAGACGGTCGCCGTCGTCGGGCCATCGGGGTCGGGCAAGTCCACCATCGGGCGCTTGCTGTTCCGCTTTTATGACGCGCAAAAAGGTGCGCTGCGCATCGACGGACAAGACGTGCGCGATGTGACCCAGGAAAGCCTGCGCGCGATGATCGGCGTGGTGCCGCAGGACACGGTCCTGTTCAATGACAGCATCGGCTACAATATCGCCTATGGCAGGCCGTCGGCCAGCGTCGCCGAGATGCACGCGGCAGCCAGGGCCGCCCAGATCTATGATTTTATCGTCTCGCTTCCTGACGGTTTCGACACGATGGTGGGCGAGCGCGGCCTGAAATTGTCCGGCGGTGAAAAACAGCGGGTGGGCATCGCGCGGACATTGCTGAAGAACCCGCCAATCCTGTTGCTGGACGAGGCGACCTCGGCGCTGGACACCGAAACCGAGCGCGAAATTCAGGACTCGCTTCGCGCCATGGGCAAAGGTCGGACGGTAATCACCATCGCCCATCGCCTGTCCACCATCGTCGATGCTGACAAGATCGTGGTTCTGGAAAAAGGTCGGGTGAGCGAGCAGGGCACCCATGAGGCGCTGCTGGCCAAGGGCGGACGTTATGCGGCGATGTGGGCGAGCCAGCTGCGCGGCGAGGAGGAGGACGAAGACGAAGTCGTGGACGAGGTGGCGTGAAGTCTTAGGCGTGTTAAGATGAGGAAAATGGTGCGTGCGAGCACGCACCCTACGGCGCAATTGGGCGAAATAGCCCCCACCCTAACCCTCCCCCGCAAGCGAGTGAGGGAACTGCAGCGGTTTCATTGAGGGAGCAAGATGTCAACCACCAGCACCATTTCCAAGAAATCCGCCGTCGGCGACCCCTTGCAGGTGTCGGAATCGACGCCGGCGCGCAAGAAAATGACCGTGCCGGCTTTTACCGCGCGCAAAGGCGGCGCGCCGCTGGTTTGCCTGACCAGCTATACCGCGCATGTGGCGCATATCTGCGATGAATATGCCGACATGCTGCTGGTGGGGGACAGTCTGGGCATGGTGATCCACGGCATGCCCAATACCTTGGGCGTGACGCTCGACATGATGATCCTGCATGGCCAGGCGGTGATGCGCGGGGCGGAGAAAGCGCTGGTGGTGATCGACATGCCGTTCGGGTCGTTCGAGGAAAGCCCGCAGATCGCGTTCCGCAACGCCAGCCGGGTGATCAAGGATACCGGTGCACAGGCCGTAAAGTTGGAAGGTGGCACGGAAATGGCGGCAACGATCCGCTATCTGGCCGAACGCGGCGTGCCGGTGATGGCCCATATCGGCCTGATGCCGCAACAGATGAATACGGCCGGGGGCTTCAAGGCTATCCGCGAGGAGGCGCAATGGGATGCCGTGATCGCCGACGCACGCGCCGTCGAGGGGGCGGGCGCCTTCTCGGTCGTCATCGAAGGCGTAGCCGAGCCATTGGCGGCCAAGATCACCCAGACCGTCGGCATACCGACCATTGGCATCGGTGCTTCAGCCAAATGCGACGGACAGATATTGGTTTTCGAAGATATGATCGGGCTGTTTCCGCGCGTGCCCACCTTTGTAAAAAGGTATGGCAATATGGAAGAAATGATGCGGGACGCGGTGAGCCGGTATTCCGCAGAAGTGCGCGAGCGACGGTTTCCGGCCGAAGAGCATACCTACAAGACCAAGGGTTAAGCCTTGGCTTTGACCCCCCTGTACGGCTATGGTCCGGGCGGTTCGCGAGGAGGCCTGCCTTGACCCAGAATGATTCCTTTATCCACGAAGTGACCGAGGAAGTCCGCCGCGACAAACTCTACGGTGTACTCAGGAAATACGGTTGGATGCTTGGTGTCCTGGTTGTGCTGATTGTCGGTGGTGCCGGCGTCAATGAATACCTGAAGGCGCGGGCACAGGCGGTGGCGGAAGCGACTGGCGACGCGATGCTGGCGGCGATCGCCCTTGACGACAAGGCGGCGCAGGCTGCGGAACTGGCAAAGCTTGCCGGGTCCAGCGGCAAGGCAACGGTGCTGGTGAAATTTCAGCAGGCGGCCAGCCTGCAACAGGGCGGTGACATTGCCGCCGCGACCGGTATTCTGGCCGAGATTGCCAATTCGGCCGAGATATCAGCGCTACTGAAAGACATGGCGCGGCTGAAGTCGGTGATGATGCAGGGGCCGACGTTGTCAGCCGCCGAACGATTGGCGGTTCTGGACCCGCTGGCACAGCCGGGTCAGCCGTTGCGGATGCTGGCATTGGAACAACGCGCCCTGGTGCATATTGAATCGTCGAACGGCACGGCAGCTTTGGCGGATTTGATGACGGTGTTTGAATCGGCGGAATCGAGCCAGGGATCGCAACAACGCGCCGGGCAGCTGATTGTTGCTTTGGGCGGGAAATTACCGCAAGCTGAGCCGGTCACGGTTCAGTAAAAGAATGCCGGAAAGGCCCGTCCCGATGTTTGTGCGACCCCCTCTGAACGGCGTTTCGCTGCTGGCAGTGGCGATCATGTTGGCGGCGTGCGGCGGTGAAGAAATCCTGCCCGGTGAACGAATTGCCGTACTGCCGGGCGACCGATCATCGGCAGTGGTCGAGGTAACCGAACTCGCCGCCGGCGCTGCCAGCGCCAATTCGGGCTGGACCCATATCAACGGCAATGCGCGGCACGCGATCGCGCATCCGGCCCTGAATTGGCCGCTTGAGCCGCTGTGGTCGGTTGAAATTGGTACGGGCAACTCGGACGACAGCCGGATCATCGGATCGCCGGTGATTGCCGATGGCTTTGTCTATGTGATGGATGCCGCGGCGCGGATCACGGCGGTTTCCACCGCTGGCGCGCCGCTGTGGTCGGTCGAGGTCGCACCGCCAACCGAACGCGGGCGCGAGGGGTTTGGCGGCGGACTGGCGCTCGACGGCGGCCAGTTGCTGGTAACGACCGGTTTTGGCGAGGTCTTGGCTCTGGCACCCGGCAGTGGTGCGGTGATCTGGCGCCAGGAACTTGACGCAATTGTTCGGGCCGCACCGGTCGCTGCCGATGGCTTGGTCGTCGTCGTGGCGCGCAACGATGTCGCCTATGGTATCGACGCCGATGACGGCCGGTTGCGATGGAGTGTAGCCGGCGCGAAAGGTGTCGCTGGCCTTTTGGGCGGCGCGAGCCCGGCATTCGTCGACGGCACGGCGATTCTGCCGTTTGCGTCCGGCCAGATGCTTCGCGTCGAAGGCCGCAGCGGTCAACCGGTTTGGGGTGAAGCGCTTTCGGGCGGACGGCGCGGGTTCGTGCGGATGGTGATCGGCGACATTGCCGGTGCGCCTGTTGTTGCCGGCGGCCGCGTTTTTGCAGCCAGTCAAAGCGGCGAGCTGACGGCAACCGATCTGGAGACCGGCGAACGGATATGGACGCTGGGCGAGGGTGCCTATGGCCCGGTCTGGCCCGCCGGGGATTCGGTATTCCTGGTCAGCGACGAGCAGGAATTGCTGCGGGTCGATGCCTCGCAAGGCGCGGTTGTCTGGCGCGTGGCATTGCCGGGATATGTCAAACCCGAGAAACGCAGACATCTGACGGCCAACTATGGACCGGTGCTGGCCGGTGGCCGGTTGATTGTTGCCAGCGGCGACGGCGTGATCCGCTCGTTTGACCCGACGACGGGTGCGGCTTTGGGCGAGACGGCAGTTCCGGGTGGTGCCGCCGCGCAGCCCGCATTGGCTGGTGGGGTTCTGTTCGTCATCTCGTCCAATGGGTCGCTTCATGCTTTTCAATAGCGCGACAATCCGCTAACAGGCTCGTTTTGGCGCTATCCGTGCCCGCGAGACAGACATGACCTTCAAACTCGCCATAGTCGGGCGACCCAATGTGGGCAAGTCCACTTTGTTCAACCGTCTGGTTGGCAAGAAACTGGCCTTGGTCGATGACCAGCCGGGGGTGACGCGTGACCTGCGCGAAGGCGCGGGGCGGCTGGGTGATTTGCGCTTTACCGTGATTGATACAGCAGGTTTGGAGGAAGCCACCGACGAGAGCCTGCAGGGGCGGATGCGCAAGCTGACCGAGAGGGCGGTGGATATGTCGGATGTCTGCCTGTTCATGGTCGATGCGCGGGCCGGGGTGGTGGCGGCCGATGAGGTGTTTGCCGAGATCCTGCGCAAGCGGGCGCGGCATGTGATCCTGGCGGCGAACAAGGCCGAGGGGCGGGCGGGCGAGGCCGGGTATCTCGATGCCTTTGCGTTGGGGCTGGGCGAGCCGATCCAGCTTTCCGCCGAGCATGGCGAGGGGATCAGCGATTTGATGCGGGCGCTGGAGCCGTTCCGCGACATGCACGATGTGCTGAAAGAGCAGCCGCTGGTCGATGTGGCCGTGGACGACAGTGTGGACGAGGAAGGGCTGGGGCCGGTGGTGCCGGACGGGCGACCGATCCAGATTGCCGTGGTCGGGCGGCCCAATGCCGGGAAATCGACCCTGATCAATGCGATTCTGGGCGAGGAACGGTTGCTGACCGGGCCGGAGCCGGGGATCACCCGCGATTCGATTTCGGTGAATACCGACTGGCTGGGACGGGATTTCCGGATTTTCGATACGGCGGGGATGCGCAAAAAGGCCAAGATTCAGGAAAAGCTGGAGAAGCTGGCGGTATCGGACGGCCTCAGGGCGGTGCGGTTCGCCGAGGTGGTGGTGGTGCTTTTGGATGTGCAGGTGCCGTTCGAGCAGCAGGATCTGCGGATTGCCGATCTGGCCGAGCGCGAGGGCCGCTCGATGGTGATTGCGGTCAACAAATGGGACCTGGAAGCGGCCAAGGACGACAAGCTGCGCGAGT
>JAYTCN010000055.1:0-5375 GCA_043736475.1 Paracoccaceae bacterium | reverse complement strand
CGTTCAGCCGGATGGCGATAACGGCCATGGATTCGGTCACGCTGCGCAATTGTTTGGCGAGGTCAGCCTGGGCTTTGTCGAAGGCGTCAAATCTCGGTTCGATCGGCGTCAGCGCGCCGCGCAGCATGGTGTCGATTTCGTCGGCGCTTGAGATGCGCTGGGCTGGTGCCGCCATCGTTTTTTGGGTGACAAGAAGGGCGATGGCCCAGAAGAGGGCGATGGGCACGAGGAATGTGATCAGAAACAGCATGGTGCCGATGTAGCCGCGACCGATGCCCGCGGTGCCATAGCCAAGGCCATAGGCAAGCGAGACAAATGCCCACAGCAAAGAAGCGGCAAGGGCAAGCTGGTATGCCCGAACGCCGAAAAACCGTTGCAGGCGCGACGTGTCGGGCATCAGACGTATTTGACGCTGAGGATTTCGTAGCTTTTGTCGCCGCCTGGGGTTTTGACTTCGATCGAATCGCCCTTGTCCTTGCCGATCAGGGCGCGGGCGAGCGGTGAGCGGATGTTGAGCAGGCCTTTTTCGATGGCGGCTTCGGCTTCGCCGACGATCTGATAGGTTCGCTCTTCCTCGGTGTCTTCGTCGATCAACTTTACCGTCGCGCCAAATTTAATGGTGCCGGACATCGCCACAACGTCGATCACGTCGGCGCGGCTGATGATGGCGTCGAGGTCCTTGATGCGGGCTTCGATAAAGCCCTGCTTTTCGCGGGCCGCGTGGTATTCGGCATTCTCGGACAGGTCGCCATGCTCGCGCGCCTCGGCGATGGCGCGAATGATCGCCGGGCGGTCATCGGAGCGCAGTTTTTTCAGCTCGGTGTCGAGCTGGGCAAAGCCTTTGGCGGTCAGCGGTATTTTTTCCAATGTCTCGCTCCATTCCCGGCTTTTTCGCGGCCCGGAACCTATCTTCGCGGTATCGTGTCAGGATTATTTCGTCGGCTCAACTTATTCGGTGCCGCCTACGGCTTCAAGCCATTTGCGCCAATGGTCGCGTTGACCGGTGTGGGTGCTCCGGGTTAGGCAGGAAACAGCATTCGGAGGGCAGACCATGGCAGAAATCATCCGCGAGGCGATGGACTACGACGTGGTCATCGTCGGGGCCGGACCGGCGGGATTGTCGGCGGCGATCCGGCTGAAGCAGCTGGATGCGGATATTTCGGTTGTGGTGCTGGAAAAGGGCTCGGAGGTTGGGGCGCATATTCTTTCGGGTGCGGTGTTGGACCCCTGCGGGCTGGATGCGCTGATACCGGACTGGAAGGCTAGGGGCGCGCCCTTGAACACGCCGGTGAGCGAGGACCGGTTTCTGGTCTTGGGACCGGCGGGCTATTTGCGCATCCCGAATTTCCCGATGCCGCCGTTGCTGCGTAACCACGGCAATTACATCGTCTCGATGGGCAATGTCTGTCGCTGGATGGCAAAGCAGGCCGAAGGTTTGGGGGTGGAGATATTCCCGGGGTTTGCCGCCTCGGCGCTGGTTTATGGCGCCAAGGGCGAAGTGAAGGGCGTTGTCGCCGGCGAGTTTGGACTGGGCAAGGATGGCAAGCCGGGGCCGGGTTATGAGCCGGGGATGGAACTGCATGGCAAATACGTGATGCTGGCCGAGGGGGTGCGCGGGTCGCTGTCGAAGCAGGTGATCGCCAAATACGACCTGGCCAAGGGACACGATGTGCCGAAATTCGGGCTGGGGATGAAGGAAATCTGGGAGGTGAAGCCGGAAAACCATCGCCTCGGCCAAGTCACCCATACGATGGGCTGGCCGCTGGGCGGCAATGCCGGGGGCGGGTCGTTCATGTATCATCTGGAGAACAATCAGGTCTATGTCGGTTTCGTGGTGCATCTGAATTACCGCAACCCGCATCTGTTTCCGTATATGGAATTCCAGCGCTTCAAGCACCATCCGGCGCTTGCATCGGTGCTGGAGGGGGGCAAACGGGTGGCTTATGGGGCCCGGGCGATCACCGAGGGCGGTTGGCAGTCGATCCCGAAACTGGTGTTCCCCGGCGGGGCATTGCTCGGCTGTGCGGCGGGGCTGGTGAATGTGCCGCGGATCAAGGGCAACCACAACGCGATGCTGAGTGGCAAGGCGGCGGCGGAAGCGGCGTTTGCGGCGATCAGGGCCGGACGGTCGGGTGATGAGTTGAGCGCCTATGAGGCGGATTTGCGGTCGGGGCCGATTGCGAAAGACCTGAAGCGGGTGCGCAACGTCAAACCGATGTGGTCGCGCTGGGGGATGTGGCCGTCGCTGGTGCTGGGCGGATTGGACATGTGGGTGGCGAACCTGACCGGGTTCACCCTGTTTGGCACCATGAAGCATGGCAAAAGTGATGCGGCGGCGACCGGGAAAGCTGCCGATTACCCGCTGATCGATTATCCCAGGCCGGATGGGAAACTGAGTTTCGACCGGCTGACCAATGTGGCTTTCAGTGGCACGAGCCATGCCGAGGACGAGCCGTGCCATCTGGTTTTGGCCGATGCCTCGGTCCCGATCCGGGTGAACCTGCCCGAATACGCCGAACCGGCACAGAGGTATTGTCCGGCAGGGGTCTATGAAGTTTTGCGCGACGCCGATGGCGGCAATCCGCGGTTCCAGATCAACCCGCAGAACTGCGTGCATTGCAAGGCCTGCGACATCAAGGACCCGAGCGAGAACATCACCTGGGTGGTGCCGCAGGGTGGCGAGGGGCCGAATTACCCGAATATGTGAAGCGGATTTCGGCGAAAGCCGGAAGTCTGCATTGAAGATTGCCGCTCAGGCGGTTAGATTTCCGCCAACGAGAGCAGGAGCACACCCTTGAAGCCAGTTCGATACGGCCTGATCGGCGCGACGCTGATCGCCTTGGCTTGGGCCGGAAATGCCCAGTCAGAGAGCCTTTCGGGGGCTTATTTGTCAGCCGTGCAAGCCGAAATGCGCAACGATCATGCAGCCGCAGCGGCGTATTATTCACGGGCTATGGCAGGCGATCCGGGCAACGATCTGTTGATGCAGCGGGCGCTGGGCGCGCTGGTCGCGAACGGTGATTTCGCCACGGCATTGCCGGTGGCGGGCAAAGTACTGGAGCTGGCACCGGGCAATCAGCTGGCCGGCCTGGTGATGTTGGCCGATGCGTTGCGTGACGGGCGCTTTGACGAGGCGCGAACCTTTCTGGCCGATGCGAACTATGGCTTCAACCAGTTGCTTGCCGGGCTGCTGAAAGGCTGGGCCGAAGTCGGGATCGGCGACGTCAGCGAAGCGGAAAAAGTGTTTGACGCCCTGAAGGGCAACGAGACGCTGGTGCAGTTCGGGCAATACCACAAGGCCCTGATGTATGCGATGGCCGGCGATTTCCAACGCGCTGACGATATCATTTCGGGGGGCGAGGGCGGCGAGCCCAACCGGTTGAACGGCGGCGCGATCATCGCTCATGTGCAGATTCTGTCACAGCTTGAACGCGGCGAAGAGGCGCTGAAGCTGATTGACGAGTCGCTGCAGGCCGGGTTCAACGACCCGGAACTGCTGCAGATGCGCGAGCGGCTGGCCAAAGGCGAGGCCGTGCCCTTCAGCTATATTTCCAGCCCCGCCGATGGAGCAGCCGATGCCATTCTGGCGCTGGCCGACGCCTTGAGCCGCGAGGCGGCGGATCAGTATTCGCTGCTGTATGCGCGCCTTGCCGGGCATGTGCGCAAGGACTTTGACGCTGCGTCTTTGCTGAGTGCGGCGATCCTGGAACAACAGGGGCGGTTTGACCTGGCCTCGGCCGCCTACGCGGCGGTGCCGCAAGAATCAGTGAACCATTTGACGGCCGAAATCGGACGGGCAAATGCCCTGCGCACCAGCGGCAAAAGCGATGCCGCGATCGAGGTATTGTATTCGCTTGGCAACGCCTATCCGCAAAGCGTCGATGTGCGCATTGCCCTGGGGGACACCTATCGCAGCGACGAGAACTATGCCGATTCCGAGCTCGCCTACAGCGCCGCGATCGATCTGGTTCCCGAACCGGCACCACAGCACTGGGCGCTGTACTATTCGCGCGGAATTACCCGCGAACGGCTGGACAAGTGGCCCGAGGCCGAGGCCGATTTTCGCTTTGCCCTGACGCTGTTTCCCGATCAGCCGCTGGTGTTGAACTATCTGGGCTATTCGCTGGTCGAAAAACGCAAGGACATGGTCGAAGCGCAGGCGATGATCGAAAAAGCCGTGGCGCAGCGGCCCGAGGATGGCTACATCACCGACTCGCTTGGCTGGGTTCTGTACCGCGTCGGAAAATTCGCCGAGGCGGTTGAACCGATGGAACGGGCCGTGGAATTGCTGCCGGTTGATCCGATCCTGAACGACCATCTTGGCGATGTCCTGTGGATGGTTGGCCGCAAACGCGAGGCCGAATTCCAATGGAAGCGGTCCCTGTCGTTCGGACCGGAGGAAAAGGACGCCGGGCGCATTCGTCACAAGCTGGAAGTTGGCCTCGACGTCGTTCTGGCGGAAGAAGCTGCGGCTCCGGCGACGACCGCCGATGGCGGCTGAACGGTTGTTTGAACGCGCCTTTGCCAAGGTTAATCTGACGCTGCATGTGACCGGGCGTCGGGCGGACGGGTATCATCTGCTCGATTCGCTGGTGGTGTTTGCCGATTTGGGTGATGTTGTTTCGGCAGCCGGGACGCGGCCTTTGACGATTGCGGGACCTTTCGCCGAAGGGCTGGATGAAGGTCCGGACAATCTGGTTTTGCGGGCGGCGCGGCTGTTCGGGACCGATATTCCGCCTTTGCGACTGGAAAAGAACCTGCCGGTTGCCGCCGGATTGGGCGGCGGATCGGCGGCTGCGGCGGCGACGTTACGGTTGTTGGCGCGGCTCCAGCACCGGCCCATTCCGGTTGAGCGGGCAATTGAACTGGGCGCTGACGTGCCGGTTTGTTTGACCAGTGCGCCGCAGAGGATGCAAGGGATTGGTGAAGTCCTGGCGTCGGTCACGGGCGTGCCGGAATTCTGGCTGGTGCTGGTCAACCCCGGAATAGCCGTAAAAACAGAAAATATTTTTGCAACGCTGAAAACGCGGAATAATGCGGCGATGGACCCGTTTGAATGGGATGGACTTGCGGGGTTTGCCGGGTTTCTGCGCAGACAGCGCAACGACCTTCAAGAAACGGCAATTGGAATCGCCTCGGTGGTTGGCGAGGTTTTGGCGACTTTGGCTGGGCAGGAGGGCTGTGCCTTGGCACGCATGTCCGGATCGGGGGCGACGTGTTTTGGGCTGTTCGCGGGACATCAAGAAGCGCAAACGGCGGCTGGCGCAGTGTCACGGGGCCAGCCGGGCTGGTGGGTCAAGGCGGTGATGCGGGTTTAGACAAGGGCGTTTGAGTCGACCCCGCAAGCGCCGGTTCCGGGCACCCTCGCCGTGAAC
>JAYTCN010000054.1:0-2278 GCA_043736475.1 Paracoccaceae bacterium | reverse complement strand
TAATCCCGCGTCTCGCGGAAGGTCACGTTTCCGGCTTCGTCCTTCTCGACATATTCATAACTCTCACCGCCTTCGAGCGGGTATTTGAAATGCCACATGTGGCCCTGCACTTCGACATTCTCGACCTCCAGATCCGAAATCGCCGTCTCGAAATGCGGGTCCCAGTTGACCAGCCTTTTGCCGCGATAAATCAGCCCCTTGTTGTAGAGATCGACGAACACCTTCAGCACCGCATCGGGAAAATTGCCCGACATGGTGAACGCCTCGCGGTCCCAGTCGCAACTGGCGCCCAGCCGTTTCAACTGCTGCACAATCGTGCCGCCAGATTGCTCCTTCCACTCCCAGACCTTGGCCAAAAACTTCTCGCGCCCCATCTCCCGCCGCGACAAATTCCCGGTCCGCGCCAGCTCCTTTTCCACCGCCAGCTGCGTCGCAATCCCGGCATGGTCGGTGCCCGGCTGCCACAAGGTGTCAAAGCCGCGCATCCGGTGCCAGCGCACCAGAATATCCTGCAAGGTGTTGTTGAACGCGTGGCCGACATGCAGCGACCCGGTCACGTTCGGCGGCGGGATCATGATGCAAAAGGTCTCGTCGCGCGACGCATTGGCCCCGGCCCGGAACGCCCCCGCCTCCAGCCAACGCGCCAGTATCTCGGCTTCGGCGCGCGCGGCGTCGAAATGCTTGTCGAGTGCCATTCAACCATTCCTGCTAAAGTGCGGGCTGTTTACCCCGGCCAAAGCGCAAGGAAAACCCCCAAGCCCTCCACACCCTGTCATTCCCGCGCAGGCGGGAATCTGACCCCCGTCTGCGCGGGGGTGACAATTGCAGTGCCCTCACGCCCCCCGATCCAGCTTCGTCGCCAGATGAATCAGCGACTCCAGCGATTTCACCCCGTCGATCTCGCCGATCCGGTCGAGACAGGCGTCCAGTTTCGCCGTCCCCAAGGCCGCAACCTGCACGTTCAAATCAAACCGTCCCGAAGTCGTATGCACCGCCCGCACTTCCGGCACCGATTTCAGCCGCGCCAGCACCGTGGCGGCTTTGTGCAAATCCACCGTCACCAGCACCGTCGCCCGGATCAGCGCCGCTTCGGCCTCCGGCCCCAACTGCACGGTATAACCCCGGATCATCCCGTTCCGTTCCAGCCGCTCCAGCCGCGCCTGCGCCGTGGTCCGCGCCACCCCCAGCTCGCGGGCCAGCATCGCCATCGGTATCCGGGCGTTTTTTTGCAGTAAAGCCAACAGCTTGTCGTCAAGGTGATCCAGCATTTCGCCAATACTTTCGGCATAGTGCCGCAATTTCGCGGCTGATATGACGATATCACGCCACAAATTGACTTGTCCACGCTGCATAATGCTGCCGAACAGGGAGAGTGCACAATGCTGAATGCCGCAATCAAAGCCTGGAGCGACCCGGTTTCCTGGCTGATCAGGGCACGGGCTGACGCGCCGGTGCTGTTCTGCGCGCCGTCGGTTCTTCACGCCACGGCCCAGAGCTTTCTCACCGGCTTTCCCGGCCTCGTTACCTACGCTGTCAAGGCAAATCCCGATGAAACGGTGTTGACCAACCTGCTTGCCGCGGGAATCACCGCCTTCGATGTCGCTTCGCCCAACGAAATTGCGCTGATGCGCCGCCTCGGCGGCGCTGTGACCCTGCACTACAACAACCCGGTCAAATCCCGCGCCGAAATCGAATTTGCTTTCGCCCGCGGCGTCCGGTCCTTCGCGCTTGATTCGGTCTCCGAGCTGAACCGGATCAAATCCATCGTTCCGGCCAAAGACTGCGAACTTTCCGTCCGTTTCAAACTCGCCATCAAGGGCGGCCACTATGATTTCGGCAGCAAGTTCGGCCTGGCACCGGACCAAGCCGGCACCTTGCTGCGGGCCGTCGCCGATGCCGGCTATGTACCGTCGCTGGCATTCCACCCCGGCACCCAATGCGCCGACCCGACGGTTTACGCCCGCTATATCGAGGCCGCTGCCCGGATCGCATCCGGGTCCGGCGTCACGCTGTACCGGCTGAATACCGGCGGCGGGTTTCCTTCCGGCCGCGGCACCGATATTCCCGGACTGGATGCTTTTTTTGGCGAAATTTCTTCGGCCGCTGGCGCCTTTGGCGATGATCGCCCAGAATTGCTGTGCGAGCCCGGTCGCGCCATGGTTGGACCGGCCTTCGCTTTTTCGGTTTCGATCCGGGCTATTCGCGATAACGGTGACATTTTCCTCAATGACGGCATTTACGGTGGCCTGAGCGAGTTTCAGTATCTGACCGTGAATAC
>JAYTCN010000053.1:0-2280 GCA_043736475.1 Paracoccaceae bacterium | reverse complement strand
ATCCGGCGCTGATGGAAGCGGCCTCGGCCTATGACGAGAACAACGAACACGCGGTGATCTACCTCTGGGGCACCACCGGCATCGGCTATAACGTCGCCAAGATCAAGGAACGCCTCGGCGCCGATTACGTTGTCGACAGCTGGGATCTGGTTTTGAACCCGGAAATCGCCGCCAAACTGGCCGATTGCGGCATCACCTGGCTCGATGCACCGGTGGAAGTCTTGCCGTCGGTGCTGAACTGGCTCGGTCTTGATCCGATGTCGCGCGAACCAGCCGATTTCGAAAAAGCCGCCGCAGCGATGGCCGCTGTGCGCCCGTCGATCCGCTATTTCCATTCGTCGCAATATATCAACGACCTCGCCAATGGCGATATCTGCGTCTCGGTCGGCTGGTCGGGTGACGTGTTCATTGCCCAGGCCCGCGCGGGTGAATCGGCCAATGGTCAGGAAATCGAATATGTGATCCCCAAAGAGGGGGCCCAGCAGTGGTTCGACATGATGGCGATTCCGGTTGATGCGCCGCACCCGGACGCGGCCCATCAGTTCATCAACTTTGTCATGGATGCCCAGATCACCGCCGACATCACCAATTATGTCTGGTACGCCAACGCCAACACGCCGTCGCTGGCACTGGTTGATCCCGAAATCATCGCCAATCCCGGCATTTTCCCGACTGCAGAAGCCAACGAGAAAATGTGGGTTGCCCAGACCTATGACAGCAAGATCGACCGGGTGATTACCCGGCTCTGGACCACCGTCACCACCGGCCAGTAAGAGCCGGAATTTCGGGCGGGGCGTTCAGCCCCGCCTTTCAGACATCGGGGATATTCATGGCCAGACAAGCCGTCGCAGCGGACACGAGGCCATGGGCCGATCCTGCGGCCATTCCGTTCATCAAGATCAGGAACATCACCAAGAAATTCGGTGATTTCACTGCGGTGAGCAATGTTTCGCTCGACATTTATCGCAGCGAGCTGTTCTGCCTGCTCGGCGGTTCCGGCTGCGGAAAGTCGACGCTTTTGCGCATGTTGGCGGGGTTTGAGACGCCAACCAGCGGCACCATCGAGATCGACGGTCAGGACATGAGCAAAGTCGCGCCCTACGACCGGCCCACCAACATGATGTTCCAGTCCTATGCCCTGTTCCCGCATATGACGGTCGAAAAAAACGTCGCCTACGGGCTGTTGCGCGATGGCGTGGCCAAGGAAGAATGCGCCGCCAGGGTAGCGGAAATGCTGAAACTGGTCAAACTGGGTGATTTCGCCAGGCGCAAGCCGCACCAGCTGTCGGGCGGTCAAAAACAACGGGTGGCTTTGGCGCGCTCGCTGATCAAGAAACCAAAACTTTTGTTGCTCGACGAACCGCTCGGCGCCCTGGACAAGAAATTGCGCGAGGAAACCCAGTTCGAGCTGGTGAAGATTCAGGAATCGCTCGGCGTCACCTTCATCGTCGTCACCCACGATCAGGAAGAGGCGATGACCCTGTCGACCCGGATCGGGGTGATGAATGCCGGCGAAATCGTCCAGGTCGATGAGCCGCGCAATGTGTACGAATTGCCGAATTCGCGCTTCGTCGCCGATTTCGTCGGCTCGGTGAACCTTTTTGCCGGCGAGGTCGATGCCGGTGCCGCCGACAAGCTGCGGATTCTTGCGCCCGAGTCCGGAGGTGACATCATCGTCGATCCGGTGGCCAACCTGAAAGCCAGGCAGAAAATATGGCTGGCCGTGCGCCCCGAAAAAATCCGGCTGGCCCGCGAAAAACCGGCGAACATGGCCAACCTGCGCCATGGCATGGTCGAGGACGTGGCCTATATGGGCGACATCTCGGTCTACAAGGTAAAACTCGACAACGGGGCTGCCATCAAAGTCACCGAACCGAACATCACCTATATCGATAACCCGATCCGCTGGGACGAAAAGGTCTGGCTCAGCTGGAGCAGTTCCGACGGCGTGGTGTTGACCGAATGAGCGCCGCCGAGGCCCTGCCAAGGATGGGCGCCACCGCCCGGTTGCTGTCGATGTTCGGGCTGAACGGCCGGGCCCTGGTCATCGCCGTGCCCTTGCTGTGGCTGACGGTGTTTTTCCTGATCCCGTTCCTTGTCGTCGCCAAGATCTCGTTTTCCGAGGCGATGATCGCCCGGCCGCCCTATGCGCCCTTGTGGGAATGGGGCGACAACGGCGAATTCATCTGGAACGCCCAGCTTGGCAATTACGCCTATCTGTGGTCGGATTCGCTGTATGTGAATGCCTATTTGTCTTCGATCAGGATCGCCGCGATCTCG
>JAYTCN010000052.1:0-12916 GCA_043736475.1 Paracoccaceae bacterium | reverse complement strand
GTTGAAGATCGACTACATCGGCCAGCTTCACGACCAGTTGGCTTTGGCGATACAGGAACAGGCATGGCCAATGCCACGCCTCGTTAACTGGATTAACTGGGGCATCAAGCATGAGGATGTGACCCACCCATCGGCGCGAATCTATATTCAGCACGCCCTAGAAGCCGTCATGGGCCGTAAGGGCTACACGCTCGATCAGCTTGCCCGCTACAAGTGTGAAGTGCGGCGGGTGATGGCCGAGGAAATCCAGAAACACCGCGAGACGCGCGAGCAAGGCGCGTTTGCCGCGCTGTTCCCGGCCAAGGCTGACCAGTTCGTGACAAGCGCCGAAATTGAGCCGCTGTTGTTCGATGAAGCAAAATATGCCCCAACAACGGTCTTCAACAATCATGCGGGCACCTTCAAGCGGCACTACTTTGCCCAGATTGGCGACCTGAAAGACCGAGGCGAGGAGTTCGACTGCGCTTTGCACATCGACCGCCACCCGAAAACCGAGTTTTGGGTCCGCAACCTTGTCCGCAAGCCGAACACCTTCTGGCTACAGACGGCGCAGGACAAGTTCTATCCCGACTTCGTGGTTCGCCTGAAAGACGGTCGAACGCTGGTGGTCGAATACAAGGGAAAGACCTTTGCCTTGCTCGATAGTGAGAAGGACAAGAAAGTCGTCGGGGAGACATGGGCAGAGGCCAGCGGCGGGACTTGTTTGTTTGTGATGCCCGTTGCCGGTGACTTTGCGGCCATTGACCGGTCCGTCACTTGAAAGGTCAGTCAGCTAGCCCAGCTGGTCACTCTGCATCGCGGCACAGGTTTTCGATGCTTTCGGGCATGGTCGGTTCCCCAATGTGCCAGGTTGATCGTGGCCCGATGATAGCCGAATCCAACGGCCCCGAATGTGCCCGGAAACCCGGTTCAACCGTCGAAAATTCGGTAATAGAGCGGTAATAGAATCGGCAAAGCACCAAAAAACTCAATGAAATCAATGGCATTTGGCGGAGAGACAGGGATTCGAACCCTGGGAAGGCTTGCACCCTCAACGGTTTTCGAGACCGCCGCATTCGACCACTCTGCCACCTCTCCGCATGAGATCGCCAGTCTTTCAGGTGGCGGGATACCTAGTGGCGCCGGCAGCCTTAGGCAAGCGGAAAAACCGGGCCGGCGGAACTTGACAAGCCGGCCATCCTTGGCGATAAGCCGCACTTCCTTGCGCTATGCAGGGTTTTGACATGACGCCTGTTACAGGGCGCGCTGTCCGGGGCGCGGGATGACCGCAAGAACGCCGCCGATGCGGGGCCGAGGGACGCGGGTAACAAAAGGAAGACGCGGATGTTCGCGGTGCTGAAAACTGGCG
This sequence comes from Paracoccaceae bacterium, assembly GCA_043736475.1. Taxonomy (GTDB): domain Bacteria; phylum Pseudomonadota; class Alphaproteobacteria; order Rhodobacterales; family Rhodobacteraceae; genus JANMOK01. Next base: position 11,568 of record JAYTCN010000052.1, on the reverse strand, counting down.
GCAAACAGTACAAGGTTGCCAAGGGTGATACATTCACCATCGAAAAGCTGGCCGGAGTGGCGGGCGAATCGGTGAAATTCGGCGAAATTCTGATGATTGGCGGCGATAAGGTTACGGTCGGCGCGCCCTTTATCGCAGATGCCGCCGTGGTCGCCGAGATTGTCGAGCAGACCCGGGCGGCGACGACGATCCATTACGTCAAGCGGCGGCGCAAACATTCGTCGCAGCGCAAGAAGGGTCATCGTCAGCATCTGACGATGGTTCGGGTCACCGAGATTTTGGCGACGGGTGCGGGCAAATCGAGCGTTGCGGCGGCAATCGGAACAGCGGCAGCGCGGGTAGTCGCGCACGAGGCGGCGGCGGCCGCACCGAAGGTCGAGAAGAAAGCCAAAGTTGCAGCGAAACCGGTCGCAGAAAAAGCAGCCAAACCGGCGAAAAAGCCGGCCAAAAAAGCCGAATAAGGGGAACCTGACATGGCACATAAGAAAGCAGGCGGTTCATCCCGCAACGGTCGCGACACCGCCGGACGCCGTCTGGGCGTCAAGAAATTCGGCGGCGAAGCGGTGATCCCCGGCAACATTCTGCTGCGTCAGCGCGGCACGCAGTGGTGGCCGGGCAACGGAGTTGGCATGGGCCGCGACCACACGATTTTCTCGATGGTCGTGGGCAATGTGAAATTCCACAAGGGCCTTAAAGGCCGCACCTTCGTGTCGGTGCTGCCGATGGTGAAAGCGGCGGAATAAGTCCGAACCAACCGAGGCAAGATTTTTTCGGGGGATCGGCGAACAGCCGGTCCCCTTTCTCTTTTGGCGATTATTGTTTAAGCGAAAAGCATGATCGAAATGGTGCACATCCAGCCCGACCTGAAAACCGCGCGGCTTTTGCTGCGGCGCTTGCGGCTGACTGATGCCAATTTTGTGCGCACGCACGCCAGCGATTTTCAGGTCGCGCGCAATCTGGCGGTGGTGCCGCATCCCTATCCGGAAGGGGCGGCGGAGGAATTCATACTTGCTTCGTTAGCAGGCGAGGCTGGCACTTTGGTTTGGCTGATCGAATACGGCGGCGATGGACACGCTATTCCGGTTGGGATTGTTTCGCTGAAGCAGGCCGATCCGTTGAATGGTATCTTGGGCTATTGGGTGGCACCGTGGTTGTGGGGATTTGGTTTTGCCACCGAAGCGGTGAGCGGAGTGGTCGAACATGCGCGCCATACCGGATTTACCTTGCTCAAAGCCACGGTGCACGAGGGCAACGCCGCTTCGGCGCGGGTTTTGAGCAAAGCTGGGTTCAATGTGACCGGCGAAGGGGAAGAATTCTCGGTCGCGCTAAAGGAAGAAGTGCACGTGCATCATTTTGAATTGGTATTGGCCGGGGCGGGCGCATGAAGTTTCTCGATCTGGCCAAGGTGACCATCCGCTCGGGCAATGGCGGCAACGGGGCGATATCGTTCCTGCGCGAGAAGTTCATCGAATTCGGCGGGCCCGACGGCGGCAATGGCGGGCGCGGCGGCGATGTCTGGGTCGAGGCGGTCGATGGGCTGAACACGCTGATCGACTATCGCTACCAGCAGCATTTCTTTGCCCGCAACGGCGTTGGCGGCATGGGCCGGCAACGGACCGGCGCGGATGGCGAGTCGATCACTTTGAAAGTGCCGGTTGGCACCGAGGTTCTGGACGAGGATCAGGACTACGTCTTGGCCGACATGACCCGGCTGGGCCAGCGCATTCGCATTGCCGAGGGCGGTAACGGCGGCTGGGGCAATCTGGCGTTCAAGACCTCGACCAACCGGGCGCCACGGCGGGCCAATCCGGGGCTGGAAGGGGTCGAGCGGGTGATCTGGCTGCGGCTGAAGCTGATCGCCGATGCGGGCTTGCTGGGGATGCCGAATGCGGGCAAGTCGACCTTTCTGGCGGCGACCTCGAACGCGCGGCCGAAAATCGCCGATTATCCGTTCACGACGCTGCATCCGAATCTGGGGATTGTCGGGGTCGATGGGGCGGAATTCGTCATGGCCGATATTCCGGGGCTGATCGAAGGGGCGAGCGAGGGCAAGGGGCTGGGCACCCGGTTTTTGGGTCATGTCGAGCGTTGCGCGGTGCTGCTGCATCTGGTCGATGGCACGTCGGAGACTTTGGCGGATGATTGCAAGATGCTGGTGCGCGAGTTGAAGCGTTATGGCGGCGCTTTGGCGGACAAGCCGCGGGTGACGGCTTTGAACAAGGTGGATGCGCTGGATGCGGACAGTCGCAAGGCGGCGCTGAAGGCGTTGAAGAAGGTGTGCAAGGGACCGGTGTTCGAGGTTTCGGGGGTAAGCGGGGAGGGGGTGCAGGAGGTTTTGCGGGCTTTGCGGGCGACGATCCTGGCGCGCAACAAGGTCGAGACTCTGGTCGCGGTTGAAGCGGTCGAGGAGGCGGGATGGAGGCCTTAAGCCGCGCCAAGCTGGTCGTGGTCAAGATCGGCTCGGCATTGCTGGTGGATGCCGCTACGGGAACGTTGCGGTCGGAATGGCTGGCTGGGTTGGCCGAGGATGTCGCCTGGCTGCGCGGGCAGGGCAAAAAGGTGATATTGGTTTCGTCAGGGTCGATTTCACTGGGACGACGGGTGTTGCGATTGGCCAATGGTGCGTTGGCGCTGGAGCAGGCGCAGGCGGCGGCGGCAGTCGGGCAGATCCGGCTGGCGCGGGCTTATCAGGAAGTGCTGTCGCCGTTCGGGATCGAGGCCGCACAGGTGTTGGTGACGCTGGAGGACAGCGAGAACCGGCGGCGCTATCTGAATTCGCGGGCGACGTTTGCAACCTTGCTGGAATTGGGCACGGTGCCGATCGTGAACGAGAACGACACGGTGGCGACCGACGAGATCCGCTTTGGCGACAACGACCGGCTGGCGGCGCAGGTGGCGGCGATGGCGGGGGCGGATGTGTTGGTGCTACTGTCGGATGTCGACGGGCTGTATTCGGGTGATCCGCGGGTGGACAAGGCGGCGACCTTGATACCGGTGGTGGAAAACCTGACGCCGGCGATCGAGGCTATGGCTGGTGGTGTCGGTACTGCCGGGGCCAAGGGCGGGATGAAAACCAAGCTGATGGCGGCGAAAGTGGCAACCCAGGCCGGTTGCGCGATGGCAATTACCATCGGCGACCGGGTGCGGCCTTTGAAAGCGCTGGCGGAAGGTGCCACGGCGACGTGGTTCCTGGCGAAAGCCGATCCGCATGTCGCGCGCAAGAAATGGATCGGGGCGATGAAAGCCAAGGGTCGGGTGGTGATCGACGCGGGTGCTGTTGCGGCTTTGGGCCGGGGAAAATCATTGTTGGCTGCGGGCGTGCGGGCGGTTGAAGGCAAGTTCGGGCGCGGCGATCCGGTGGATATCGCCGATGCCGACGGGAATGTGGTGGCCAAGGGGTTGATTGGCTATGATGCCAGCGACGCGTTGGTGATCATGGGGGCGCAGTCGCGCGAAATTGAAGCGAAGCTGGGGCATCCGGGGCGGGCGGCATTGATTCACCGGGATGACATGGCGTTTTGAGGGATTTCCCTTCTCCGCAAGTGGAGAAGGTGGCACGAAGTGCCGGATGAGGGGGTTCGGCTGGGCGCAGCCGCCTCACCCGCCCTTGCGGGCACCCTCTCCACAGGTGGAGAGGGAAGATGGAGCATTTGATGGACGGCAATTCTGACATTCGCACGATGATGCGCGAGATTGGGGCGAGGGCGAAGGCGGCAGCGCGGGAATTGGCTTTTGCCTCGAGCGAGCGCAAACACGCGGCCCTGATCGGGGCGGCGCATGCGGTTTCGGACCGGCGCGCGGCGATCTTGGCGGCCAACAAACTGGACATGGAATTCGCCTCGGCCAAGGGCCTGAGCAAGGCCATGCTCGACCGGCTGCTGCTGGATGAGGAACGGTTGCAGGGGATTATCACCGGCCTGCGCACCGTGGCCGAACAACGCGATCCGGTTGGCGCGGTGATGGCGGAATGGGACGTGCCTTCGGGGCTGCACATCAAGCGGGTGCGCACGCCGATTGGTGTCATCGGGGTGATCTTCGAGTCCCGCCCCAACGTGACCGCCGATGCCGGGGCTTTGTGCCTGAAATCGGGCAATGCGGCGATCTTGCGCGGTGGGTCGGAGAGTTTTCATTCCTCGACAGCGATCCACGGCTGTCTGCAGGACGGGATATTGAAGGCGAACCTGCCGGCAGCCTCGATCCAGCTAGTGCCGACGCGCGACCGCGATGCCGTCGGTGAAATGCTGGCGATGAGCGGGTTCATCGACGTGATTGTTCCGCGCGGCGGCAAGTCGCTGGTCGCCCGGGTCCAGGCCGATGCGCGGGTGCCGGTGTTTGCGCATCTGGAAGGGATTTGCCATGTTTACGTGGACAAGGCGGCTGATCCGGCGATGGCGCGGGCGATTGTGCTGAACGCGAAAACCCGGCGGACCGGGATTTGCGGGGCGGCGGAGACTTTGTTGATCGACTTGCAGTTTTATACCAGACACGCGGCGCCGATGATCGATGACTTGCTGAAAGCCGGGGTCGAGGTGCGAGCCGACGGTGAGTTGGCGAAGATCAGCGGAACGGTGGCGGCAAAAGCCGACGATTTTGGTCGCGAGTTTCTCGACATGATCATCGCCGCCAAGCTGGTGAACGGGGTCGACGAGGCAATCGAGCACATCAAGACGTTCGGCTCGAACCACACCGATTGCATTGTCACCGGGGATACCGTCGCGGCAGAGCGGTTTTTCGAGCGGCTGGATTCGGCGATCCTGCTGCACAACGCCTCGACCCAGTTTGCCGATGGCGGCGAATTCGGCATGGGGGCGGAGATCGGCATTGCCACTGGCAAACTGCATGCCAGAGGGCCGGTTGGGGCCGAGCAATTGACCAGTTTCAAATATCTGGTGAGCGGGAACGGGACGATCCGGCGGTAGGTTTTGACGGCTGCGATCACCCCAAAAGCAGGAAGCCCCGCATTTTCAGCGGGGCTTCTTACGACGCGGGCACCTTTTGGGGGAAAAGGTCAGCCGCGCCAGGTTCGAATCGGGCCGCAATCCATGTGAACGAAATTCGACCGGCCATAGGTGCCGACGCCGCCGGCGTTGCAGGCGAGGGCTGCCTGGGCCATCTGTCTGATCGACCGTGACTTCATCCGAAGATCGGCGGCCATGCCGCGCATATGGAACGAATTCTGCGCCACGCCGCGGCTGCGCTCGCGCAGCATCGCGTTGGTATGCGGCGAGCGATAGCCCGACAGCAGCAAATAGGGTTCTTTTGTTTCGAGCAGATTCTGGGTGGCAGCGATCAGGTCGAGGTTGCGGACGTCATAGTTGATGACCGAGTTTTCGCGCCAGTCGCGCATGAAGTGATTCACTTCTTTCAGCACCTCGGGAATGTAGTCGCCATCGGCCCAATAGATCGTGTCCATGAATTCGCCGGTGCGACCCGAGTACATCTTGACCCGCCTAATGTCGCCGGCGCTGCGCAAGATCGAAAAGATCCCGGCATGGCTGGGGGCGGCGACGACCATTGCGATCCCGGCAAAGGCACCCAACAGCCCACGTCGCGAGGGGTTCACGAAACTCGGCATTGAAAACTGACCTCAAGTTGTCCCGAAGATCCGCTTTGCGCGGTTATTTGTTAATCAGGTGCTCGCTACTCCGCACATCTATTGCACATAACGAATCGACGACCAAGTGTTAGTTTTATCTCACTTTTTTGGTGCGCGGGTCTTTGCCTATCGCAGTTTTGCGGTCCGCAGAATGCCCGGCGTTCACTTTGCGTTCAACTAAATCGTGGCCTTTTTCCCATGCTTGAGCGAAATCTCGCCGAGTGTCGGTGTTGCGGCGCGACATTTTTCAAGCATTTGTGTTAGAGTCCGTCAGCATGCTTGTGCGTGGTTACGGGGCAACGATGTATCGATTGAGCAACAAATTCGCCGCATTTGTCGCGGCGATGTCGATTTTGTGCGGACCGGTGGTCTTTTCGGAAGCGGCGGCACAAGAAGCCGGCGAATCCGCGCCGATCTTGTCGGCACAGCAGCAATCGCTTGCTGACGAACTGGATTTGACCGGTGTTGAATTCGAGATGGCGGCACAATTTTACGCCGCCCGGTACTATCGGCCGCTGTGGACGGGTCCGGACCGGTCGGGGTATGCGTCGTCATTGCTCGCGGCCGTCGGTTTGGCTGCAGATCACGGCCTGCCCGCCAGTCGATACCCGCTTGAAGCGGCAATGCTGGCCTTGGCCGAAGCCCGCGACCCGGTGTCAGCGGCGCGGGCAGAAGTGCTGTTGACCGATCTCTACCTGAAATTTGCCCTAGATATGCATTCAGGTTTGCTGGAGCCAAAGTCGATCGACGCCGAAATTTCGATCAAGCCGCAACGTGAAAGCGCGACCGACCTGCTGGCGCGCATTGTTGTTGCAAAAAATGGTGCGGCCCTTATGGCCGGTCTGGTGCCGTCGCACCCCAATTATCAGCGCTTGCTCGATGAAAAGCGCCGGATCGAAATTCTGGTCACCGCCAGCGACACCGCCGAGATGATCGCCGAAGGGGCTGTCTTGCGGCCGGGTGACATCGATAATCGGGTGGCGCAGATGCGGGCGCGGATGGGCGTGATCGGTTTTTCCGGCGGACTTGGAACGTCGGAAATATATGATAACGCTTTGGCAACGCTGGTAAAATTGTTCCAGCAGCAACACGGGCTGGACGCCGACGGCGTGGTTGGCCCACGGACGATTGCGGTGCTGAACCAGTCAGCCCGAAACCGTTTGCAGCAGGTGCTGGTTAACCTCGAGCGCGAACGGTGGATGAATTTTCCGCGCGGTGCCCGGCACATCCAGGTGAATATCCCGGCTTTTGTCGCTCAGGTGATCGATGACGGCACGGTGGTGTTTGAAACCAAAACGGTCGTTGGCCGATCGGACCGGTACCGGACGCCGGAGTTCTGGGACTCGATGACCCATATGGTGATCAATCCGTCGTGGAGCGTGCCAAATTCGATCGTGGCCAAAGAGTTTTTGCCGCAGCTGCAGCAAAATAACACGGCGATGAATCGGCAAGGAATTCAGATCTTCTACAAGGGTCGGCAAATCGACCCGACTTTGGTTGATTTCAGTCAATTCAATGCGGGCTGGTTTCCCGTCACCATGCGGCAACCCCCGGGGTCGGGGAATGCTTTGGGCAAGGTCAAATTCATGTTTCCCAACCAATTCGACATCTATATGCACGATACGCCTTCGAAAAGCCTGTTCGACAAGGTGGTCCGCGATTTCAGTCATGGTTGCGTCCGGGTGGCGCGGCCCCTGGATCTGGCCTATTTGCTGTTGTCGCGCCAGACCGATGATCCGCAAGGTTTGTTCCAGCGGTACCTGAATACCGGGCGCGAAACACCGGTCAATCTGGAGCAACCGATCCCGGTCTATTTGACCTATCAGACTGTCTGGCACGACGAGGCGGGCAAGATCGTTTATTTCGAGGATGTCTACGGCCGGGACGCCAAGGTGTTTGCCGCGCTCGAGGCGGCGGGAGTTACAATCGCCGTTCCAGAAAGCTGAGCTGGTTGCGGAGGCTGGCGCGAGGCGCTAGAGCCGGAACAGATTGAACCGCCGGAGTCGGGTGATGTCGTTCACGATCGCCGAAATAGCGCAGGCGCTGGGGGCCGAAGCCGTCGGCGACCTGTCGTTGCGCATCGAGCGGCCTGCCGAACCGGCGAGCGCCCGCCAAAACGATCTGGCGCTGGCAATGGACAAGGCGTTTGGCGAAGGAATTGCCCAAGGCAAGGCGCGGGCGGCGGTGATTTGGCCGGGTGCCGACTGGCAGAAACTGGGCCTGAGGGCGGCGATTTTTTCGCCAAGATCGCGGTATCTGATGGCCAGGGTAACCGAGATGTTCGATCTGCCGCCACTGCGGGAGGCGGGAATTCACCCCAGCGCGATTGTGCATCCGTCGGCGCAAATCGACGAGGGTGCCAGTATCGGGCCGTTTGTGGTGATTGGTGCCGGGGCGCACCTTCACAAGAATTGCACCGTCTTGTCCCATGTATCGATTGCCGAGGCGGTAACCTTGGGCGCGAACGCGCTGATCCATAGCGGCGTCAGGATCGGAGCCCGGGTGCAGATCGGCCGGAATTTCATCGCCCAGGCGAACGCCGTGATCGGGGCGGACGGTTTTTCGTTCGTGACGCCGACCCCCGGTGCGGTTGAGGAAATGAAGGCAACCGGGCAGATAACGCCGGCCAGCCGGACCGACGGCTATATGCGGATAAATTCCCTTGGCTCGGTGCTGATTGGCGACGACGTCGAAGTGGGAGCCGGTTCGACGATTGACCGCGGCACGATCGCCAATACGACGATCGGTGACGGCACCAAGATCGACAATCTGGTGCACGTCGGACACAATGTGAAGGTCGGCAGAACCTGCTTGCTGTGCGGCCAGGTTGGCATTGCCGGCAGTGCCGTGATCGGCGACCGGGTTATCCTGGGCGGTCAGGTTGGCGTGGCCGACCATGTGACTGTCGGGTCCGATGTGATCGCGGCCGGAAAATCGGCCATATCATCGCATGTGCCGTCAAACCGCGTCATCATGGGCAACCCGGCGGTGAAGATGGCAGCCAATATCGAAAGCTATAAGGCGCTGCGCCGCCTGCCGAGGCTGGTGGCCAAAGTGGAAGAAATCGAAAAGCGACTTAAAAAGCCGGATGGAAATACCTAAGTCGGCAAGATCAGGTCACAAGGAGAGGCCGATGTCAAAGAACGTGAAAACGAAAGTGATCGAAATCATCGCGGAGCAGGCGGTGATCGACCCTGCCGAAATCAGCACTTCGACGACGCTTGAAGAACTGGGCATCGATTCGCTTGGATTGGTCGAGTCGATCTTTTCGATCGAGGAAGCGTTCAACATCGAGGTACCGTTCAATGCCAATGAGCCGAGCAATTCCGAATTCGACATTTCGTCGGTTGGCGCGATCATTCATTCGGTCGAAGGTTTGGTCGCCGGAGGCAGACACACCTGAATCATGAATCGTGTCGTGATTACCGGCCAAGGGGCAGTGACTGCCTTGGGCATGACGGCGACTGCAACGATGGATGGTCTGCGCGAAGGCAAATGCGGCATCGGACCGCTTGAGTGCCGCGATGTTGACCGTCTCTCGATCCAGATCGCGGCGCAGATCAAGGCCTATGACCCCGAAAAGGTTTTCAGCCGCCATGAATTGACGCTGTACGATCGGTTCACCCAGTTTGCGCTGCTGGCCGGACGCGAAGCGATGGCGGCGTCAGGATTGATCGTCAGCGACGCGCTGGCCCCGGAATGCGGGGTGATCCTTGGCACTGCAGGCGGTGGATTGCACACGCAGGACGAGAACTACCGCACGGTTTATTTCGAGGGCAAAAACCGGGTGCATCCGTTTGTGGTGCCACGGCTGATGAATTCGGCGGCAGCCAGCCATTTGTCGATGACATTCAACCTGCAAGGACCATGCTACACTGTTGCGAGCGCCTGCGCGTCGTCAAACCACGCCATGGGACAGGCATTTGGTCTGATCCGTTCCGGGGCGGTCAAGGCGGTTCTGACCGGTGGTGCGGAAAGCATGCTGGTGTTTGGCGGCATCAAGGCCTGGGAAGGATTGCGGGTGATGTCGAAAGACGGGTGCCGCCCGTTTTGCGCGACCCGCAACGGCATGGTGCATGGCGAGGGTGCGGCGGTGTTCGTGTTTGAGGATTTCGAGCATGCCCGCCAGCGCGGGGCCGATATTCTGGCCGAAGTCATCGGATTCGCCATGACATCCGACGCCTCGGATATTGTCACGCCAAACCTCGATGGCGCCCGCCGCGCGATGGCAGGCGCAATGCGCGACGCCAGGATCAGCGCCGACCAGGTGGGGTATATCAATGCCCATGGCACCGGAACGGTTGTCAACGACCGGACGGAATGCGCTGCGGTGCGGGCAGCGTTTGGTTCGAGCGCCGATCAGCTGATGCTATCGTCGACAAAAGCCATGCACGGGCATCTGATCGGCGGCACCGGTGCCGTCGAATTGCTGGCCTGTATTCTGGCGGTCAGGGACGGCGTCATTGCGCCGACGATCGGCTACAGCCAGGCCGATCCGGACTGTGACCTCGATGTGGTTCCGAATGCGGCGCGCAACCGGAAAGTATCGGTTGCGCTGAGCAATGCATTTGCCTTTGGCGGATTGAACGCGGTAATCGCGCTGCGATCGGTCTGAGGCTACTGACCGGTAACCGGAGAATCGAGGACCGCGGCCGGTTCAGGAGCAGGAGCGCCAGGTGATACCGGCAAATCGTCAAATCCGGCCGTAAATCCGGCCAGCGACAATTTCATCCGGATCGGCTGGTCAGGTTGACCAATCGAAAACAGCGCAACAAGACCGGCGGAACCCGATTTCATTTGGGCAACGCTCGCGGCATCAAGGCCGAAGCGTGAAAAACACCCGTTCGGGGTGCACCAGTTATAGGGATATTGACGGGCCGGATTGCTGTCGACCTGGAAGGCAAAGCCGGTACTCAAAACCGTTCCGAGCGGCGTTACGGCCGTGACACCGGCAATGGCCTGCCCGCCTTCGGCAAGTTTGACCATGGTGATTTCGACAACCGGTGTGCCGTTGCTGTCTTTCAGCAATTGATAGAGCACGCATTGTTCGATCGCGGCAGTCGTGCAGCGGATCTGCCAGTCGCCGTGTGTCGCCTTGGTAATTTCGGCTGGCCCGGTTTCGGCTGCCGGGGTAACGGGAAATTGTTCATCGGTTGCCGTGGCTGTGTCTTGAGCGAAGGCGAAAGCGCCAAAGGCAACGGTCAGTGCCAGCGCCGCGCCAGTTCTTTGCAAAATCATGTCGTATCCCCGTGCAATGATATCATTCGCGGCTGCCGCCAAAGTTGCGGCAGAGGTGTCAGGTCGTGGCGGATGTGTCAATCGCCTGGGCGAAAAATCAGCGTGAAGTCGCCGCTCGACCATCGGAGGGTGAACCACGGATGGAGTTTGGGGGTTTATCGGCACCGGCGAAAACCCTATTGCAGGGGACAGCTCCTGCGGAGGCAAGGTCGATGGTTCAGGCAGATCGCATTTTTGTTGGTGGCGGCGGCGCGAATTACGCCGAGGCGCAGAACCTGTTGCTGAAATACGGCAACCGGCACGGGCTGATCGCCGGGGCGACCGGGACCGGCAAGACGATCACCTTGCAGATATTGGCGGAAGCGTTTTCCAAGAGCGGGGTGCCGGTGTTTCTGGCCGATGTGAAGGGCGATGTGGCGGGGATGGCGAAAGCCGGGTCGGGGTTGCATCCGCTGCACGCCAAACTGGTGGAGCGGGCGCAGACGATCGGGCTGGTGGATTACGCCTACGAGAAATGCCCGGTGGTGTTCTGGGACCTGTTCGGCAAGCAGGGCCATCCGGTGCGCACCACGATCTCGGAAATGGGACCGCTGCTGCTGTCGCGGCTGCTGGAGCTGACCGAGGCGCAGGAAGGGGTGTTGAACATCGCCTTTCGCCTCGCCGATGAGCAGGGGATGCTGCTGCTCGATCTGAAGGATATGCAGTCGGTTCTGGTCTGGGTCGGCGAGAATTCG
>JAYTCN010000051.1:0-2283 GCA_043736475.1 Paracoccaceae bacterium | reverse complement strand
AACCATCCCAAGGACATCCTGACCGAGGGCCAGGAAGTGAAGGTCAAGCTGATGGGCTTCGATGATCGCGGCAAGGTGCGGCTGTCGATGCGGGCGGTCGACCAGAAGACCGGGCTGCAGATCGAAGGGGCGGAATAGGATCCTGCCCGGCTGAGATTACCGAAACCCCGGTGGAGACGCCGGGGCCTATTTATTTGCGGAGCGTTTCGGTCAGCGCCTCGCGATAGGTTTTCTTGTCGAAAACATACGGATTGACTGAATAGGCCGAGTCCGGAATTTCGGCTGCGCTTGACGTAACTTCATCAATGCGGGTCTTGCTGCCCGCAATCGTCGAAAAATAATCCATGAACTTGAAGTCCTGACCGGCCATGTTCGCACTGGGTGCCAGCCAGACATTGGGCACTTCCATTGCGTCGGCGACGATCAGCCCGTGCAGCGACTGGCTGATGACGCGCGTGCAGCTGGCGATCCGGCTGACAACTTCGAACGGATCACATGCGGGGTCGATGATCACGAAGCGGTCGCCGAATTTCCGGCGCGTTTCGCCGACATTCGAGACATGCGGGACCAGACCGGTCTTGCCGTTGCGAACGGCAACCTTGGGTTCGATGAGGTCGACAAGAATCATCGGGTCGCCAAGAAGCGTCGACCCGGCCAGTCCAAGTGCATCGCGCGACAACAGTCCGCGAACCGCGACAACCCGACCAATATTTGGCGGTTTCGCGCCGGGGCTGATGAGACCCGAACCAAGTACTGTGGAATTTGCGCTTGCGGCATTCAGGATACTGCCGATGCCAAGGAAATGCGGCTTGTCCCGTCGATTTGAAAACCGGACCTGCACATCACAAAGGCGTTGAAAAAACAAGGGGTTGATGTCGTCGCCGAAATTGGGTGTTCCGACATGCCAGAAAAGCGGAACACATTCGGCGCCGCGCAATTGCCAACTCCAGCGTCGGGTCAGCTTGGCGAGTTTGCGCGCGAGCATCAATCCAGGTTTCCGTGGGTTTTACGGGCAAGTCGTGCAAGCCGGAACCGGTAAACCGGTCTGGCAATCTCGGCGTGTAACCGATCCCGTGCGGATTTGGGCGCAGCAATCGTGCTGCCGCCAAGCGCATGTGAAACTTCGCGCACGCCAGCGGGAAACACTGTCATCGGGTCTATGCCGTGTAACCAGCGCAACTGCAGAAATCCGTCGACCGGCCGGTCGAACGTTGCGGAATGGCGCAGTAACTGGCGGGCGCATTTCACGCTGACAAGTTGGGCGAGCATTCCCAGGCCGGTCTGGACCGACCGGAACAGGACCTGACTGCCGTTCACGGCGATTTGGGTGTCCATGGCTTCGCGCAGTCTTTCCGGAAAGCGGACGAAGTCGCCAATGTCGAAATGTCGTTTCGCCAGCTCGAATGCGCCCGAAAAAACATAGGGATCAATCTCGATATCGTCTTCGAGGATCAGCGCCGCATCCAGCCCGCGCGCTTCAATCTCGGCCCAGGCTTTTCGGTGGCTCAGGAAACAGGCAATTTCGGATTTCTGGAGCCGGAAGGGAAAATGCGGCTTCGCCAGTCTTTTGCCGGCATGGCGCGAAAACTCAGATTCTGACAATTCTTTCCAGTCGATCGCTGGCAACATATGCGAAGCAACGGGCAGCACGGCACGTATCTTTTCGACCTGCCCCCGGCGTTCGGCTGCCCGTTCCAGATGGATCACGAAAGCTTCGATTTTCATTGGCCCTGTCTGCGCGAAATGGCTGCGGAATGCCAATCAGGAAATCAGAATTTCGCCTTTGCGGCCAGCCAAATACTATACCATCGGCTGCGAAACCCCTAAACAGGTCGAAAGACCTACAGGAGGAATACCATGCGGCTGGGCCTTGATTTTGGCGGCACCAAGATTGCCGGGGTGGTTCTGGGGGCGGATGGCACCGAGATGGCGGCGGGCCGGGTGCCGACGCCGCGGCACGATTATGACGGCTGCATCCGGGCGATCAAGGGTTTGCTGGAAAAGCTGGAGGGGCAAGCGGGCGGGCGGATCGAGCAGGTCGGCATCGGCGTGCCCGGCTCGGTCGACCGCGAGACCGGCCATGTGGCGCTGGGCAACTCGGTCTGGCTGCACGGGCGCGACCTGCGCGGCGATCTGAAGGCAGCCCTGGGCCGCCCGGTGAAGGTGGCCAATGACGCGAATTGTTTTGCCTTGTCGGAAGCGGTGGACGGGGCCGGGGCCGGGGCGAAAGTGGTGTTCGGCATCATCCTGGGGTCGGGTGTCGGCGGAGGCCTCGCGATTGGC
>JAYTCN010000050.1:0-2285 GCA_043736475.1 Paracoccaceae bacterium | reverse complement strand
GAAATCAACGCGCCTTTGCGGGCCAACGCCACGCTGGAAGCGGTCGGCAACGCCGCGCTTTACCTGCTGTCCGACATGGGTGCCTGCACCACCGGCGACATCATTTACGTCGATGGCGGCTCTCACGTGACGGGGATGGCGCAGCCGGAGAATATGTGAGCAATGCGGCGGCTCAGTTCGGCGCAGCGGGCGTCGGCGACATCGCGCCGTGCCGGGATTTCCGCCAGGATCCCGGCGGCTCGCCGACGAATTTCTTGAACGCCCGGTTGAATGCCGCCTCGGATTCATAACCGACTTCCGCCCCGGCCTGGGCGAGGCTGACATTCGGCCTTTCAAGCAGGTGCGCCGCCAGCTGCATGCGCCAGCGCCCGAGATAGGTCATCGGAGCAATGCCAACATGATGCACAAAACGTTCGGCGAAAGCCGAGCGCGACAGGCCGGTTTCGCGCGCCAGTTTCTCGACGGTCCAGTCTTGCTCGGGGCGCGCATGGATCAGCCGCAGCGCCGCCCCGATATGCTCGTCGCGCAGGCCCGACAGCCAGTTCCGCGAATCCCCGGGCAACGTCTCGATGTGCTGGCGCACTACATCGACGAAAAGCAGCTCGCTGATCCTGGCCAAGATGGTCTCGCCGCCGCTGCGGTGGCTTTTGCCTTCCTCCAAAGCAGTCCGGATCAGCTGCGTCACGATATCTCCGCCACTGGACGGGCTGCGCGAATGCAGCATCCTCGGCAAGGCACCAAGCAACGGATTGAACGGACGCGCGTCGCAGCCGAAATAGCCGCAGACGAAATGGCAGGCCTCGCCACCCGCGCCGCTCTGGTGCAAGATGAACGGCAACTGCTGGTCGCTTGGCCGGTAATACATCGCCAGGTCCGGATCGGCCCGCATCCCCGGCGAAGAGCACAGAACATTGGCATCGCCCATCGGGTAAACGATGACGTCACCGCCATTCAGCCGGACGCGCGGCATCGAATCGTCCACCAGTTCGGCCCAGCAGGAACCCGACAGCAAGGCATGGAAATTGATCACATGCCCGGCCTCGGGCATAACAGCTTTGGCAATCGCCGAAGCATCCGGCGATTGCCCGACCCAAGGCGCCTGGAATTTCATGTCAAAAAAGATGGCGCCAGTCAGCCGAACCGCCTGGAGGACTTCGGAAAGCACGTCCATCGCATCACCCCCCCTTCGCCGGAACATATCGTTCCAGATGGAGATCGAATACCCGCCCGTCGTCGATTTGGACGATCAGACAATAGAAAGCGACGCCGTATCATACACCCGTCGGCAGCTTTCCACTAGGCTCAAGTCTCATTTTGCCCGCAAGTGCAGGCAGCGCCATTTTGGGAGGAAAAGTCATGCTCGACGACGCCGCGAACAAATTCGCCGCCAGCCACCGGGGTTCGATCATTGACCGCGACAGCCCCGGCTATGACGAGGCGCGCAGCCTCTACAACGGCATGATTGACAAGCGACCGCTGCTGATCGCCCGCTGCGCCGATGTGGCTGACGTGATCACAGCGGTGAATTACGGCCGCGAGAACAAGCTTCCCATCGCCATCCGTGGCGGCGGCCACAGCGGCCCCGGCCTCGGCAGCGTCGATGACGGTCTGGTCATTGACCTGTCAATGATGAAGGGCGTCCGCGTCGATCCTGCCAAGCGCACCGTTCTGGTCGGACCCGGCTGCACATCGGGCGATGTTGACCATGCGACCCACGCTTTCGGCCTGGCCGTCCCGTTCGGCATCGTTTCTGCCACAGGTGTCGCCGGGCTGACGCTGGGCGGCGGTTCGGGCTATCTCACCCGCAAATACGGCCTGACCATCGACAACCTGCTGGAAGCCGACCTGGTTCTGGCCGACGGAACTTTCGTCACCGCCAGCAAGGGCCAGAATCCGGACCTGTTCTGGGCCATCCGCGGCGGCGGCGGCAATTTCGGCGTTGTCACCAGTTTCCTGTTCCAGGCCCATCCGGTCAGCATGGTCTTTGCCGGACCGGTGTTCTGGGACGCCGCCAAACACGGCAGGCAGGTCATGCAGGCGTATCGCGACTATCTGCCGAAAGCGCCGCTGGACCTCGGTTCCTTCGTCGGCCTGAAAACCGTGCCCTCGATGGACCCGTTCCCGCGCGAGGGCTGGGGAAAACGGGCTTGCGCGATCATCTCGTGCTTCGACGGGTCAGAGGAGGATGGCAAGAAGGCAATGGCACCGCTGCTCGACACGCTGCCCGCGCCGATCTTCAACTGGATGTCGTTGATGCCGTTGCCGTCGATCCAGAGCCTGTTTGA
>JAYTCN010000049.1:0-2302 GCA_043736475.1 Paracoccaceae bacterium | reverse complement strand
ACAGGAACATCGCCACCTGCCGCGGCCTGGCCACCGAGCGGGCCCGGCGCGGCGACAGCATGTCGGTCAGGCGCAGATTGTAATGGTCGGCCACCTTGCGGATGATCTCGTCGATCGTCACCTTGCGCTCGGACGCCCGCAGAATGTCGGCCAGGCA
This sequence comes from Paracoccaceae bacterium, assembly GCA_043736475.1. GTDB lineage: Bacteria > Pseudomonadota > Alphaproteobacteria > Rhodobacterales > Rhodobacteraceae > JANMOK01. The sequence continues at coordinate 2,145 of JAYTCN010000049.1, read as the reverse complement.
TTCCTGGGCCATGTCGAGATTGATCTCGCGCCCGACCAGTGAGGCAAAGGCGAACAGCCGCGTCAGCGCTCCTTCGAGCACCCGGACGTTCGAGGAAATCCGATGCGCCAGAAACTCCAGCACCCCGTGGTCGATATGCACTTCGGGGTTCAGCTTCAGCTGGGCTTCGGTTTTTGACTGCAGGATGCCCAGCCGCAATTCGTAATCGGTCGGGTGCAGATCCACCACCAGCCCCCATTGCAGCCGCGATTTGATCCGGTCCTCGATGCCGTCGATTTCGCCCGGGGCCCGGTCGGCCGAGATGACGATCTGCTTGTTCTGGTCGATCAGCGCATTGAAGGTGTGGAAAAATTCGTCCTGGGTCGAATCCTTGCCGGCGATGAACTGCACATCGTCGATCATCAGGACATCGACCGAGCGGAACTGCTCCTTGAACGAATGCATGTCCTTGAAGCGCAGCGCCTGGACAAAGCGGTACATGAACTGCTCGGCGGAAAGGTACAGCACCCGCGCATCGGCGCGGGCAGCTTTCATTTCCCAGGCGATCGCATGCATCAGATGGGTCTTGCCGAGGCCAACGCCGCCATAAAGGAACAATGGATTGAAAGTCACCGGTCCGCCCTCGGCCACCCGGCGGGCGGCGGCATGGGCCAGTTCGTTCGGTTTGCCAACGACAAAGGATTCGAACTTGCATCTTGGATCCAGCGGCGAACCCGGAAGCTCGCCATACGGCACCGCTGCCGGTTTGGTTTCCACCTTGGGGCTGGCCAAAGTCGGATTTTTACGGCTGTCCGCCGTCTGAAAGTCCAGCCGGTGGACGGTCAGGCCGATCGTCATGAAAAGACGGCGGATCGAATCGCCATAATTTCGACCGACCCAGTCGCCGATAAAGCGCGTCGGCGCGGCAAACCGCGCCACGCCGCCTTCGGCGCCGATGAAGTCGAGCGGATCAATCCAGCTTTGAAACGCATCGTTGCCCAGCGAAGAGCGAAGCTCTGCCCGGATCCGGCCCCAGATTTCCTGTGTCATTCCGTCCCTGATTGTTTTCTTTCATTGCCTTTCTGCGCGACGCCCTGCCTGTTTCCGCCATCAATGTTCATGTTTGTCGCCACGGTAATCCGCGTGCTTTCCAACCATTGCGTCTGCCGCGATGGCCGTCTTGATCGATGTCGCCTTCGAAACCCTCGGCGACGTTCACACAATCGACACTCTCACCCCTTGCATTCAGCGCCTCGGCAACGGCGCGGGCGGCCTCCATCGACCTGGCGCCCGACCTGCAAATGAAAAAGATTCGCTCCGGAACTTCCTGGCCAAGATCGCTTAACAACGACGCGGCAAAATCGCTGTTGATGGCCATTCCGGGAAACTGCCGCCATTCCGACAGCATTATCCCCGCCTCGGCTGTCTGCATATCGGGAACACCAACGAAACTCCATTCCGGTCGGGTGCGAACATCGACCAGCACTGCCTTTTTGTTGGCACCAAGGTCGGCCCATGCAGCCTCCGGGCCGCATTCAGAAACCTTGCTACCACCGCCGCTCGCCATACTTCCCCCGGTCAACCGACCGGTGTCGCCGGTCCCCTGATTCACATCTTGGGTGCAACTTGCCCGAACAGCACCGGGCGGATCAAGCACAAGTCGACCTTGACACGACTGATTCATCACGGGAAATAAAGAATCAGTCTTTCTTGCAACAGTTGAACAAAAACAAATACTTACGAGGAATTTTTTGCTGGGACCCCCGACTTTGGATCACCGGTGCGGCGCTTCACGGCACGTTCTGACCCCACGGCGAGTCGGGTTGCGCGACGCGCCGGACCGCAGACTGCAGTGCAGATTCGGACAATAGGTCCGAATGCGGAATCGTTTGCCATTCGGTCCTTTGGCGGCGCAAGGCGCAATTCGTCCCGGCAATCACTCTCACACCACCACGAATCGGGCGAACTCCGGCCATGCGGCGGTGATTCGCCGGCGAAGGGCACAAAAAAACGCAGGCAGAACTGCCCGCGACTTTTTCAATCCGCAGCAGGCAATCAGGCGCTGACCAGCGCCTTTACCCGCGAAGCCAGGCGCGAAACCTTGCGGCTGGCGGTGTTCTTGTGGGTCACGCCCTTGGACACGCCGCGCATGATCTCCGGCTCGGC
>JAYTCN010000048.1:0-2307 GCA_043736475.1 Paracoccaceae bacterium | reverse complement strand
CTCCATTGTCGTGGCCTCCAGCCCGGCATAGGTGTCACCGGCAAACAAAAACGCGGCAGGCCAAGTGCCGTCAGGTTTGGGCTTGCTGCAAAATGCCTTGAAACGGTCCCGATTCAACTGCCCGAGAGCATCGGAAATATCCATCAGCTTGCAAAGATCATCCACCGACTGTGCCTTGGCAACCTTTGCAAGCCGTGCCGCATCGGCGGCAAATTCGGGCACGGTCTGGGACACGCCTTCCGGCAGCAGCCGCAAGGTTTGGTCCAACCGCTTGGCCGGGGAAATCACTGTCAGCATCGTTACCTCCGGTGCGGCAGATAGGTCAGATCGAACACGGGTCTAGCCCTGATGAAAAATGTTCAGAAACGCTTGGCCAAACCGTTCCATCTTTTGCGGCCCCAATGCGCCCGCGCGGTCCAGATCAGACAGGGTTGATGGGCGCGCCTCGGCTATTTTGCGCAAACTGGCACTGGTGCAGCTTAGGTATTTGCCGATGCCGTCTTCACCGCGCGCCAGCCGAAGCTGTTCAACCTCCAGCATGTCAAACAGCGCTCCGGCATCGCGCCCGGCAAGGCGCATCCGCTGCGGGTGCAACGGCAAGGCGGCGGCCCCTGTGATCACCGCCAAAAACAACGCGCCATAGCTTTCCAGCTTTTTGGCACCCACTCCGGTAATCCGCGCCATCTGGTCCAACGTGGCAGGCTTGCGTTCGGCCATTTCAATCAGGGTCCGATCGGGGAACACCACATAGGCGGGCACCGATGCCATTTCCGCCAGGGCGCGCCTTTTGGCTTTCAACGCCGACAGCAAAGGTGCGTCTTCATCGGACACTTGCGATTTTACCGGGCTGACCGGCACTGCCGATGTAATCGTGTCGCGCCGCAGGGAAATCACCGCTTCCCCCTTCAAAATGGGCCGGGCGGCATCTGTCATGCGAAGCGCGCCATGGCGTTCGGTATCTGGGCGCACCAGATCCTGCCCCATCATCTGACGAAAAACCGCTCCCCACGCGGGTTTCGACAAATCACGCCCCACGGCAAAGGTTGGCAACTGGTCATGGCCGCGTTCGCGTATTTTCGGGGTTGATGTGCCGGTCAGGATGTCAATCAAATGCCCGGCACCAAACCATTCCCCTGTGCGCAAAATAGCCGATAGTGCCTTGCGGACAGCATCCGTCGCATCAAACACTTCGGCAGGCCTGTCGCACAAATCGCAGTTTCCGCACGGCCCGGATGTTTCGCCAAAATAGCCAAGCAAAACCTGCCGACGGCATTTCGTCGCCTCGGCCAGACCCAGCAATGCGTTCAATCGCCCGTGGTCGGCATCCTTGCGGTCTGTTGGGGCCGCGCCCTCATCTATCTGCGAACGCCGCAGCCGGATGTCTTCTGGGCCGTAGAGAGTCAGAGTTTCCGCAGGTAACCCATCCCGTCCGGCCCGGCCAATTTCCTGATAGTAGCCTTCAACAGATTTTGGCAGATCGGCATGGGCGACCCAGCGAATGTCCGGCTTGTCGATACCCATTCCAAAAGCGATGGTCGCCACCACGATCAATCCGTCTTCTTGCTGAAAGCGCACTTCCACCCGGCGCCGCTCATCAGGGTCCATGCCGCCATGATAGAAACATGCCAGATGCCCTGCGTCGCGCAAGGCCTGCGCCAGGGTTTCGGTCTTTGCCCTTGTGCCACAATAAACAATTCCTGACTGGCCGCGACGTGCCTGTGCAAACCGCAGGATTTGGGTGCGGGGGGTATCTTTCACCTCGAACATCAGATGAATATTCGGTCGATCAAAGCCGCGCAAAAAAGTCGACGGGGACATGCCATCAAACAGCCGGCTAACGATTTCGTCGCGCGTCTCGGCGTCAGCCGTGGCAGTGAACGCGGCCAAAGGCACACCCAAAGCCCGGCGCAATTCACCGATGCGCAGATAATCGGGCCTAAAATCGTGCCCCCACTGCGATACGCAATGCGCCTCGTCCACAGCGATGGCACTGACGCCAATCCGCCGCAGCATCGGCAGCGTTGCCGCCGCCGCAAGCCGTTCCGGGGCAATATACAACAGCTTCAGGCGGCCCTCGTCCAGCGCCGCAAAAACCTCTTCGGTTTCTGCTTCGGTATTGCCAGAGGTCAGCGCGCCCGCCTCGACCCCGGCCGCGCGCAATGCCCGAACCTGATCGCGCATCAGCGCAATCAGCGGTGATACAACCACTGTCACACCGCTGCGGCACAAGGCCGGTAACTGAAAGCACAATGATTTGCCGCCCCCGGTCGGCATGATTGCCAAACAGTTTTCGCCAGCCAGAACTGC
>JAYTCN010000047.1:0-5461 GCA_043736475.1 Paracoccaceae bacterium | reverse complement strand
CATACCGATCTTGCGCAGTTGCAAACGGAAGCGCCAGCCGGGCTGGCGGCGCGATTTTCCTCGGATATTGCGGTCGCTGGAGCCTCGGTTGAAGCGATGAACACCGGGGCGATGGCGGTTCTGACTGTCGTGGCGGCATTTGCCGTCATGCTGGGAATTGACTGGCAAATGACCGTGGCCATCGCTGCCATTTTCTTTGTGGCGGTCTATCCGGTCAACCGGATCGGCAGCAGATTGCGCCGCATTTCCGACCAGACGCAGAGCCAGGTCGCCGCTATGGCGGCGAATGTTTCCGACAGCCTTGCCGGCATTCTGATGGTGCGAACCTATCAGCTCGAAGATCATCTGGTGCGTTCGGCTGACGGCATTTTCGATGATTTGCAGCGGATCATGGCGCGGGCGCGGTCGCTGTCGGCGCGTATTGTGCCCTTGATGGAGGTTCTGGGAGGAACCGCGGTTGCGGCACTGCTGTTCCTGGTCGCCTGGCGTCTGGCGCGCGGAACCACGACGATGGCCGACTTCATGGGTCTGTTGACCGGCCTTGGCGTGGCGGCTGCGCCGGCGCGCGGGCTGGGGCAGAGTTACGCCACGATGCAGCAAGGTGCCGGTGCGCTGGACCGGGTTTACCGGCTGTTCGATGCCAAAAACGAAATTCGCGAGGCGGCGCAGGTGCGGTCGCCCGCCGCGCTGTCCGGAGCGATCAAATTTTCCGCCGTCGGGTTTTGTTATTCGGGCGGCAAGCCGACCTTGCAGGATGTTTCATTCGCGGTCGATTCGGGCAGCCGCGTTGCATTTGTTGGACGATCCGGCGCTGGAAAATCTACTGTTTTCAAGCTGATACCGAGGTTATTTGATGTAACGAACGGGTCGATCGAGCTGGACGGAATCGATTTGCGCGACCTGGGTATCGCCGCCCTGCGGCGCCAGATTTCGGTCGTCAGCCAGGATTCGGTGCTTTTGGCGGGGTCGGTTGCCGACAACATCGGTTTTGGCCGGCCCGGGGCGTCACGCGACGATATCATTGCCGCCGCCAAGGCAGCCCATGCCGACGGATTCATCGTCGCCTTGCCCGATGGCTACGATTCCCAGGTCACTGCTGCGGGCACGACGTTTTCGGGCGGCGAGCGGCAAAGGCTGTCGATTGCCCGGGCGATCTTGCGCGATGCACCGATCCTGCTGCTGGACGAACCGACGTCGGCGCTTGATGCGCAATCGGAGGATGCCATCCGGACGGCGCTGCGCGCTTTGGAAAAGGGCCGGACCACATTGATTATCGCGCACCGGCTGGCGACGATTCTGGACGCCGACAAGATTGTCGTGCTCGATAACGGGCGGGTGGTCGATCAGGGCACCCATGCGGCCCTGCTGGCCGGCAACGGCCTGTATGCCGACTTGTACCGGTTGCAATTCCTCGGCGGATAGAGCCCCGGTTTCGGGCGGGTCAGACGGCAAAACCGGTGCCGGTTTTGCCTGACGCCCTTTGGAACGATCTAGCTGTAGCGCCGGGCCAGTCGGGCGGGATCGGCACCCATAAAATACCGCACCAGCACGATTTGGTTGGACAGACCGCGCTTGATCCAGCCCTGCAGGATATACCGGCTGGCGCTGGTGGTGGCGACGGCATCAATTTGCTTGAGCCGGCGGCGCAGGCGGCGGGCGACGGCGACGTCTTCCAGCAAGGGAATGGCCGGGTAGCCGCCGATTTCAGCGTAAAGATGGCGCGAAATGAACAGACCCTGATCGCCAAGGGGCAAATGCAGCAGGCGCGATCGCAGGTTTGCCCACGACTCGGTCAGGCGCGGTGCCAAACCCTGGGCATCAAAGGCCAGACGGAAATAACCGGCCTTGTCCGGGTCGTTGACCATGTGGCGGCGCAGCGACCGGGTCCAGTCTGCTGACAGCACGGTGTCGGCGTGCAGGAACAGGAGCCAGGGTCCGGTGGCCAGTTCGGCACCGGCGGCGAGCTGACCCCCCCGACCCGGCGCGGCGGCGACAAAGGTCGCGCCGGCATGGTCGGCGATATCGGCGATGCTGTCGTGCGAACCGCCGTCGGCAATGATCAGCTGGCCGATCAGGCCCTCGCCGATGCCGGTGGCCAGCGACGCCAGCGTCGGGCCGATTTTATCGGCGGCATTGAGGGTGGGGATGATTATTGAAACCGGGGCGACCATGTTTGGTCAATAGCAGGCCGGGGCGATTTGTGCGAATGCTGGTTCGGGATATTTGAGGAACGCTGAAATGGAAAGAACTGTGCTGTCGGTGGCGGGCAAGGACGCGGCGAGGTTCCTGCAGGATCTGGTCTCGAACGAAATCGAGGCCATGGGGCAGGAGGCCGTCTATGCGGCCCTGCTGTCACCGCAGGGCAAGTATCTGTTCGATTTTTTCGTGCTGCGCGACGGCGACGGGTTCTGGATCGACGTCAAGGCCGACCGGGCGGCGGCGCTGGCGCAACGACTGGCGATGTACCGGCTGCGGGCGGACGTGCGGATTGCCGATTCGGCAGTGACGGTTGTGCAGGTTGTCGGCGACCGGCCTGCCGGCGCACGGGTGGTGGCCGACCCGCGTCACCCCGAGCTTGGCTGGCGGGTCTATGGCGCCGGACCGGCGCAGGGCCCGGCTGATCTGACCGCCCTTCGCCTGCGCCTTGGCGTGCCCGAGACCGGCGTCGATCTGATCGCCGACGAAACCTATATCCTGGAGGCCGGGTTCGAGCGGTTGAACGGGGTCAGTTTCAAGAAGGGCTGTTACGTGGGCCAGGAAGTGACGGCGCGGATGAAGCACAAGATCGCGTTGAGAAAGGCCCTGGTACGGGTGCAGGTTTCGGCGCCTGTTGCGGCTGGCACCCCGGTCATGGCCGATGGGGCGGAAATCGGCACGTTGTATTCCAATGCCGGTGGTTACGGGCTGGCGCAGCTGAAGCTGGACCGGCTCACCGACACGTTGCGGGCCGGGACGGCGACCATCAGGTTCGACCCGGTCTAGACGCGCCGGATTTCCACCACCAGTTTTTCGTGGATATTGGCGTTGGCGGCGATCACGCCGCCGCCGTCGAGCATGTCGCCGGTTTCAATGAGCGGGACGGAAAAGCCGCCGGCTTCGCGGACCAGCAGGATACCGGCGGCGATGTCCCAGGACTTGACGTTGAAATCCCACATGCCGTCAAGTCGGCCGGCCGCAACATAGGCCATGTTCAGTGCCGATGATCCGGTGGAACGCAATCCGGCGGCGCGGACGCCGAGGCGGGCGAAGACACCGAGGGTTTCGGGCAGATTGGCCCGACCGGTGCACGGGATCGAGGTGCCAAAAATGCATTCCGCCAGATCCTTGCGGCCCGAGACCCGCATGCGGCGATCATTCAGCCAGGCGCCCTGGCCCTTTTCCGAGGTGAACATCTCGTCCTTGACCGGGTCGTAGATGACGGCGGCGACTATTTCGCTTTTGTGTTCCAGCGCGATGGATATTGCCCAATGCGGCGTTGCGTGCAGAAAATTCGTGGTGCCGTCGAGCGGATCGACGATCCAGCGGCGGGTCGGGTCTTCGCCTTTGACCGGATCGCTTTCCTCGCCGACCCAGCCATAATTCGGGCGGGCTTCGGTCAGTTCGGTGCGGATGATTTCCTCGGCCCTGATATCGGCCTTTGAGACGAAATCGCCGGCGCCTTTGAGCGAGACCTGCAGGTTTTCGACCTCGCCAAAATCACGGATCAGGTTCTTGGCGGCTTTTCGCGCCGCATTGATCATGACGTTCAGGTTGGCACTGGCTTGCGACATGCGAAAATCTCCGGGATTGCGGGGCTTCTATAGAGGGCCGGATGCGGGACAGGAAGGCTTAATCCGGGCGCGCTTCGTCGCGGTTGCGGCGATGGTCCGAAAAGTAGCCGGACCATGGTCCGATGCGGTCGGGCGAATCGCTGCGTATTTGTCATGGCAAGGATTTCAACCTTGCCCGAGCGGGCGCAACAGGACGGATCGAAAAATGGACCTCAACAAAGTGATAACGTCATTGCTGGCAACGGCATCCATGGCGGCGATTTTGGCCCTGACGCCGGTCACGCTGGATTTTGGCGGCAAGGACGGGCTGTCGTTCAAGGTCTCGCAGGCCTTTGCCAGCGGTGGCAATGACGGTGACGGCGGCGATGATGACAATTCCGGCAGCGGCGACGGTGATGGCAATTCCGGCAGCGGCGGCGGTGATGATGACGACAGTGACAGTGATGATGACAGTGCTGACGACGGCGACAGTTCGGGCCGCGACAAGCCGCGGATTCCCGGCGGCAGCGGTTGCGATGATCCCGGCGACATTGCCGAACACCCCGAATGCGGTGGTGCGGCTGGCGGTGCTACCGGTGGTGTTGGCGGACAGTCGGAATTCTTCCTGGCTGACGGCACCAAGGTCGAAATTTCGAACGGCGGCCTGAATATTGAGGTGAAATATACCGACGGGTCGAAGGAAGAGATCCAGTTTGGCCGCTATGAGCGCAAGGACACGAACAACAACACGGTGGAAGAGCGAGCGGCCACCTCGGCGGATGTCGCCAGGCTTCAGGCTTTGATCAACGGCTAAACACACTGACGGGCGCGCCTGCTGTATTACGCCCCCGAGACCAGCCATTGCGACGACGGATCGCTTTGGCTGGTCGAATTTATTCAACCCTGAGCCCGTCAAAAATCACCAGACCTTAGTCTGATGTTTTATTGCGGCGTTTGCGGGAAGATCGCAGCGGGGAAACAATTCCGTCTTTCGGACGGGCAACTTTTGAACAAGGGTTCAGATATGAAATACGATAAATTGGCCAAGACTTTGTTGGCGAGCGCCTCGCTTGCGGCCTTGCTGGCCGCGACACCGTTCTCCTTTGATTATGATAGCAAAGACGGAATTTCCATGAAGATTTCGCAAGCTTTCGCTGACGAGAACGAAGGCGAAGATGGCGATTCCGGCGGCGGTGACGACGGTGATTCTGACGACGGCGATTCTGACGACGGCGACGACGGTGATTCTGACGACGGCGACGACGAAGATTCGGATGACGATGAATCCGACGACGATGAATCCGACGACGATGGCGATAACGAAGATTCGGACGACGATGGCTCGGATGACGACGGCACGGCCGACAATGGCGGTGACAACGATTCCAACGAATTTGTGCTGGCAGACGGGACGCGTGTCGAAATTTCGGCAGATGGCCTGAACATCGAACTGCATTATGTTGATGGTTCGGCGGAAGAAATCCAAAATGGCGTGTACGAGAAAAAAGACGCTAGTGGAACGACAATCGAAGAACGCCCGGCGACTGCTGAAGATGTCGAGCGTTTGCAGGCCATTATCAACGGCTGACGGCAACGGCATTATCTGCGCTGGGGGTCAAAACCGCCCCCAGCGTGGCAGCAGAGCAGGTTGTGGGCAAACAGTGGAATGGCTTTTGTGAACCAGCGCGGATTGATCAAAACGATGCTCGCCT
>JAYTCN010000046.1:0-5463 GCA_043736475.1 Paracoccaceae bacterium | reverse complement strand
GTTATTGAGGCAGGTTTCATACAGGCAAGAAACCTATCGAGCAGTCCGTTCTTTATACAATTTGCCGCGTGAACCGCCAAGTTAAATTTTGATCCATTGCGAAAGCGAAAATCTGGGTGCAAGAAACACGAGCAATATTCGGGTGAGGGAACATGAAACAGGCACAACGCAGAATTGCGGCGCTCTTGACGGGGCTGCTGCTGGGGGTATCGGCTGCTTTGGCCCAGCCTATGCATGGTATAGCCATGTATGGCGAACCGGCTTTGCCACCAGAGTTTGTGTCGCTGCCCTATGCCAACCCCGGCGCGCCAAAAGGCGGTTCGATCACTTTTGCCGAAGCCGGCGGGTTCGACTCGCTTAACCCCTATATCGTCAAGGGCCGCTCGCCCTATGGCCTGCGGGTGCATGTTTTTGAATCGCTGTTAGGCCGGAACTGGGGCGAATCGTTTAGTCTTTACGGGTTGTTGGCCGAATCGGTCGAGGTCGGCCCGAACCGCGAATGGGTCGAATTCACTTTGCGGGAGGAAGCGAAATTCTCCGACGGCTCGCCGGTGACGGTTGATGACGTGGTCTGGTCGATGACGACTTTGGCCGAGAAAGGGACGCCGTCGTTCGGGTCGTCATGGGCGAAGGTTGGCTCGACCGAGGTGACCGGCGGGCGGTCGGTGAAATTCACCTTCAACGTGGTCGATTACGAGATGCCGTTAATTCTTGGCCTGCGGCCGATCTTGAAGAAAGCCGACTGGGAAGGGCGGGCGTTTGACGAGAGCTCGCTCGATGTGCCGCACGGCTCGGGGCCCTATGTGGTTGGCGAATTCGAGGCCGACCGGTTCATCGCCTTCAAACGCAATCCGGACTATTGGGGCAAGGATCTGGCGTTCAACAAGGGCACCAACAATCTGGATGAAATCCGCTACGATTTCTACGCCGATGCCGGGGTGGTCTGGCAGGCGTTTACAGCGGGCGACAGCGACGTTTTCCGTGAGGGCAATCCGACGAAATGGCAGAGCGAATATACTTTCCCGGCGGTGACTGCGGGCGAGGTGGTGAAATCGGTGGTGCCGCATTCGCGCCCTTCGGGAATGGAAGGCTTTGTCTTCAACACCCGGCGTCCGCTGTTTCAGGACTGGCGGGTGCGCGAGGCTTTGATTCAGGCGTTCAACTTTGAATTCGTCAACCAGACGATCAATGCCGGGGCCTATCCGCGGCGGACGTCGTTTTTTTCCAACTCGGCCCTGGCGATGAGTCACGGACCGGCGGAGGGCAAGGTTCTGGAATTGCTGAAACCGTTCGAGGCCGAACTGGTGCCGGGGGCTTTGGGGGCCTATGACCTGCCGGTTTCGGATGGGACGGATCGTAACCGCACCAACATGCGGGCCGCGTCGGACCTGTTGGCCGAAGCGGGCTGGACCCTGCAGGACGGGGTGCTGAAGAACGCGGCGGGCGCGGCTTTTGCCTTCGAGTTCATGCTGAAATCGAGCCAGCACGAGGCGATTGCCAATATCTATCTCGATGCGCTGAAGGCTTTGGGGATTGCCGCGACGATCACCATTGTCGATTCGGCGCAGGAGACCGAGCGCAAGACCGCCTATGATTACGACGTGATGGTCAATTCCTGGGGCATGTCGCTGTCGCCGGGCAACGAGCAGAAACTGTATTGGGGATCGGCCGGGGTGACCGAGCCGGGGACGCGGAATTATATGGGGATCAGCTCGCCGGCGGCCGGGGCGATGATCGAAAGTATCCTGACTTCGAAGGATATCGCGGATTTCAACGCTTCGGTGCAGGCTTTGGACCGGGTGCTGACGACGGGGCGCTATGTGGTGCCGTTCTGGTTTTCCGACAAGAGTTTCATTGCCCACAAGGCGAGGCTGCATTTCCCGGCGAATACATCCGTCTACGGCGATTGGGTCGGGTTCATGCCGGATGTGTGGTGGTCGGAATAAGGCCTCATCCGGCGCATTCGCGCCACCTTCTCCACAAGTGGAGAAGGGAGCCTGTTTTCCCTCTCCACGTCGTGGAGAGGGTGCCCGAAGGGCGGGTGAGGGGGTTCGGCTAGGTGGTGAGGAGCATCACCGCCAGTGCCCACATGACGATACCGATAATCGTATCGAGCATGCGCCATGCTTTCTCGGATTGCATCAACGGGGCCAGCAGGCGTGCGCCGTAGCCGAGGCCGAAGAAGAAGGTGAAGGAAGAGGTGATTGCGCCCAGGCCGAAAGCGAGTTTGGGGGCGATGGGCGGGAAACCGGTCGAAATAGCGCCGATCAGCCCGAATGTATCCAGATAAACATGCGGGTTCGCCCAGGTGAAGGCGAGGCAGGTCAGGATGACGGGCCGGAAGTTTTGCTCGGATCCCTTGAGATCAAGCGATTCACCGCCGCGCCAGGCGGCACGAAATCTGAGGGCTCCGTAGGCCAACAGGAAAGCGGCACCGGCGGAGCGCATGACGATGGGCAGGGCGGGAATGGCTTCGGCGATGGCTCCGAATCCGGCGACGCCGAGGGTGATCAGGACGGCGCCCGACAGGGCGCAGACGAGGCAGACGGCAAAGACGTGCGATTTACGCAAGCCCTGACGCAGGACAAAGGCGTTTTGGGCGCCGATGGCGAGGATCAGCGAAAATCCGGTGGCAAAGCCGGTCAGCGCCGGGGCGGCCAGGCTCACTTCGCCGTCCGGGCGAGCGGGGCCCGGCGGGCGGCAATTTCCTCGGTGGTTGGCGGCAGGATCAGGCCGCCGGAGATGTTGAGTTTGGCGGCGTCTTCGATCGACATATCCAGCATGATGACATCGCGGCGCGGCATGAACAGAAGGTAGCCCGAGGTCGGGTTCGGCGTGGTTGGCAGGAATACGCCCAGCACGTCGGTCTCGCCCATCTTGTCGGCGATCTCGCCGGTTACCGGGCGGGCAACGAAACCGACCACCCAGATGCCCTTGCGCGGCCATTCGATCATGCAGGATTGCTTGAACGACATGTTCGACTGGCTGAAGATGGTTTCAACCATCTGTTTGAGCCCGTTGTAGATCGATCGCACAACCGGCATCCGGTCGACCAGGCTTTCGCCGTAGCGCACCATCTGGCGACCGACGAGGCCTTTGGTCAGCGTGCCGACGATGGCGGTGACGATCAGAAAGACGATCACGCCAAATCCGGGGATGTCGCGGCCGAGCCAGCTTTCGGGGTTATAGGCGTCGGGCAGCCAGGGGACGACCTTGTTGTCGATGAAGCCGACGATGCTCCAGATGATGTAGATGGTCAGCAACAATGGCGCGACCACGATCAGCCCGGTCAGGAAATTGCTGCGCATGCGTTGCAAAAGCGAGGTTTTGCGGCGCGTGGTTTTGAGCGGTTTTTCGGCCATTAATTCCCCCGGTTATTCCCGATATTTAGGAAGCGCCGGATTCGAGTGCAACGGCAATCCCGGCGGAAAGGCGGGCATTGTTGCGCACAAGGGCGATATTGGCGGTCAGCGATGCGCCGTTGGTCAGCTCGAAAACCCGGTTGAGCAGATACGGGGTGACGGCTTTGGCGCTGATCCCGGCTTTGATCGCGTCAATGCGGGCCTGCTCGATCAAGGGGGCGAGGATTGTCGCGGGGATTTCGTCGGCGCGCGGGATCGGGTTGGCGACCAGCTGGCCGCCGGTGATGTCGAGGCGTTGCCGCAGTTTGTGAGCGCGGGCAATTTCGGCTGCTGTATCCATTCTGAGCGGGCTCTTCAGGCCGGAGGAGCGCGACCAGAAGGCGGGGAAGTCGTCGGCGCCATAGGTGATGACCGGGACGCCCTGGGTCTCGAGCACTTCGAGGGTTTTGGCAATGTCGAGGATGGCCTTGGCCCCGGCGGAAACGACGGTGACAGGGGTGCGCGCGAGTTCGAGAAGGTCGGCGGAAATGTCGAAACTGGTTTCCGCCCCGCGATGCACACCGCCGATGCCGCCGGTGGCGAAGACCTCGATCCCGGCCAGATGGGCGCAGATCATGGTGGCGGCGACGGTGGTGGCACCGGTTCTGCCCGATGCAAGGGTCGCCGCCAGATCGGCGCGCGAGAGTTTGAGGGCATCGGGGGTCTGGGCGAGGATCTGCAGGTCGGCATCGTCGAGGCCGATCCGGATTTTACCGCCCATGACGGCGATTGTGGCCGGGCACGCGCCATGGTCGCGGATGTCTTGTTCGACTTGCCGCGCCATGTCGAGGTTTTGCGGAAACGGCATGCCGTGGGTGATGATGGTCGATTCCAGCGCGACGACGGGCACGCCGCTCAGGCGGGCGAGGGCGACTTCTTCGGAGGGTTGCAGGCAGGGGTTCATAGCGGTCTCGCGATACGATTGGCGGCGGCCTGCACGGCCTGGTTCAGGGCGGATTGGGGGTCGAGGCCATGGCTGAGCGCGACGAGTTGGGCGGCGAGGAAGGCGTCACCCGCGCCGGTGGCGCTGGTCGGGCGCAGGGATGGCGGGGTTGCGGTGAACAAGTTGGTGCCGTCGTGGCAGGCGACTGATCGCGGTCCGTCGGTGATGGTGGCGGATTTGGCGCCAAGGGCAATGATGGCTTCGGCCGCCGATGCAGCGGATGGGAAGGCGGCGTCGCAGATGGCTTCGGCCTCGCGGCGATTGGCGCAGAGGATGCCGCCGGATTTGAGGGCGGCGCGCAGGCGGGGCGCTTTGGCAGGGCTGGCGGCGACGAAGATCGTGTCGCGCGGCAGGGCGGCAAGGACGGATTCGGGCAGGTTGCAATCGGCAATGACGGTGCCGTGCAGGTTGACGAGCGCGGCAATCACCGCCGCGCCAGCGCGTTCGAGCGCGACGCAATCGGCGACCGCGCCAAAGACTTCGCCGCTGGATTCGATGGCGAGATAGGCGTCGGTTGCGCCATTTGTGCGGGTGATGCGGGTGCAGTCGATACCGTTGGCTTGCATGGCGGCGATCAGATCATTGCCGGGCTGGTCGGTGCCAAGCGCGGTCAGGATGGTGACGTCCTGGTGCAGTCGGGTCAGTGCCAGCGCGACGTTGAGGGCAACGCCGCCCAACTGGCGGGTGATGGTTCCCGGCACATCACAGCCGGGTTGCATGGCATGGCCGGTGCGGGCGATGATGTCCCAGTGGGCGGCACCGATGCAGATGAAGGGGACGGGTTTCATGGGTGTGATTTGACAGGGTTTGCACCAAGCGCGCAAGGGCGGGGTGGGACAGGCAAAATCGGATAAAGCTTCTTGCCTTCTCCACCGCGTGGAGAAGGTGGCGCGGAACGCGCCGGATGAGGCGGTTCGGCTTGGCGACGCCCTCACCCGCCCTTCGGGCACCCTCTCCATGAATGGAGAGGGACATTTGCACGGAAGATCTCGCCCTTGCCTTCCGCCCAACCCTGACCTGTAGCCCCCCAATCGAAAACCACAGGCGGGGTTCGGGCTGATGGGGGAGAAATCCTCAAAGGTCCTCCGGTTGGGCACAAGCCCTTCTCCCTGCCGAGGC
>JAYTCN010000045.1:0-5488 GCA_043736475.1 Paracoccaceae bacterium | reverse complement strand
GCAGGGGTTGATGGGGCGGTATTATGCCTCGGCTGCCGGGTTGCCGCCGGAGGTGGCGGCGGCTTGCGAGGAGCATTATTCGCCGCTGGGGCCGGGGGATGAGGTGCCAACCGGGCCGGTTTCAGTAGCGGTGGCCTTGGCCGACAAGATCGACGCCCTGACCGGGTTTTGGGCGAATGATGAGAAGCCGACGGGGTCGAAAGACCCGTTTGCGCTGCGCAGGGCGGCGCTGGGCGCTATTCGTCTTCTGATTCAAAACGGGATGCGTTGTCGTTTACTCGACCTGCTCGATCCGCACATTGTGAAGGTCGGTCAAGAAATGGCCGCTCGGTCCGGTGGACTTCACGGTCGGGCGGAAGTGAAGTTGCCCGATGGGCGAAAAGTTGATGCAAGAACATTCGACCTCCTTGCCTTCCTCCACGACCGCCTGAAAGTTTACCTCCGCGACCGTGGCATCCGCCACGACGTGATCGACGCTTGTTTGGCTATGCCAAACAACGATGACCTGACGTTGCTGGTGGCACGGGTGACGGCGCTGCAGGGGTTCCTGGATGGCGACGACGGCACCAATTTGGTGCAGGGCTACAAGCGCGCCAACAACATCCTGCGCGACGAGGAGAAGAAGGACGGGGTGGAATATGGGCTCGATCCGGATGTGCGGCTGGCGGAGGACGGGGCCGAGCGGGCGTTGTTTGCGGCGTTGGACGTGGCGGAAGTGTTGATTGGGCCCGCTCTCAAGGCCGAGGATTTCGGCGCGGCGATGGCGGCGATGGCGGCGCTGCGCGGGCCGATTGACGGGTTTTTTGATCGCGTGATGGTGAACGCCGAGAATTCGATGGTGCGGCGGAATAGGTTGTGTTTGCTGCACCGGATCCGCAAGGTCATGGGCCAGGTGGCGGATTTTTCGGTGGTTGAGGGGTAGGGGTTTCTGCTGTCCCGGGCTAGACCCGGGACCTTCTCCTTACTGGCACAGGAGGCCCCGGATCTAGTCCGGGGAAGCGGAAACATGTTGCACCGGATCGGCAAGGTCATGGGCCAGGTGGCGGATTTTGGCGTGGTGGAGGGGTAGGGGTTTCACCCGACCGAGCCCCCTCATCCGGCGCATGCGCGCCACCTTCTCCATGAATGGAGAAGGAAAAACGTGCCCCATATCGCAGTTGCAACACATTCCAGCTGCGTTATGCTGCGTTGCAACGCAAACCGGGGGTTGTTTTGGATCAGGTACCGGGTCTGGCATTGTTGTCGCATGGCGCGGCCATTCAGGCCGATCGCTTTGGCGAGCGGGCGGCGCGACTGGCGGCGTTGCATGCGATCGGCCTGGCGGTTCCCGATGCCCGGCTGCTGCCGGTCGATGTTGTGGCCCGCGTCGTTGCCGCGGACGTGCAGTACCGGGTGGCCGACCTGATCGTGCCGGGGGCGATTGTCGCCTTGCGTTCCAGCCCGCCAGTCGCCGCATGGGGCGGCCCGACCGGCATTCTCGGCATCGGAATAGGCAACGGGTCCATCGCGCTTTTGACCCGGCGGATCGGCGGCGACGCGGCCCGGCGGATGTATTGCCGTTTCATCCAGAATTTTGCCTCGGCGGTTGACCGGCTGGAACACGAGGCATTCGAGGGTGTGGACGGGCTTGACGTTGACGCCTGCAAGAACATCTACGCCGAAGAGACCGGCGCCGATTTCCCCGAGGACGCCGGGCTGCAGTTGCAATTGGCGATCAAGGCGATGTTGCGCGACTGGCGGTCAGCTTCGGCCCGCATTTTACGGCAGGCAAAGGGTGCGCCGACCGACGCCGGCCTGGCGCTGATGGTCCAGGACATGGTGATCGGGCCGGTGGGCGTCGCCCGATTTGTTGATGCCGTCACCGGCGAAGCAACGCTGGATTGTGCCATGACTGACAGCCGCGCCGTCGCGCAGATGCCGGCCATCGGCAGCGCCGTGACCAACGCCCTTGGTGACCGTTATGATGTTGAATTTGCTGTAGAAAAAGATAAAATTTGGCTGCTTGACGCCGAGCGGGCAAAGCGGAACGCCCGCGCGTCGGTGACGATCGCGGTCGACCTTGCCAATTCCGGGGCCATCAGCCGGGACGAAGCGATCTTGCGGGTCGATCCGCGCAACCTGATCGAGCATCTGCACCCGCAAATCTCGCCCGATGCCTTGCGTGATGTGTTTTGCCTGGGCATGGCAGCTTCGCCCGGGGCGGCGACCGGTGCCATCGTTTTCAGCGCCGGGGCGGCGCAGGCGATGGCGGTTCAGGGCCTTGATTGCGTGCTGGTGCGCAGCGAAACCAGTGCCGAGGATATTCGCGGCATGCAAGTCGCACGTGCCGTTCTGACGGTTCGTGGCGGCATGACCAGCCACGCAGCCGTCATCGCGCGCGGTCTGGGTCTGCCGTGCGTCGTTGGTGCCAGCGATCTGAAATTGAGCGGAAAGCGCAAAATTCTGACCGCGCTTGATGGTCGTGTTTTCCGCGAAGGCGACATCATCACTATCGACGGCACCAGGGGGCAGGCCCTGGCCGGTGCGGTCGAGATGGTTCCTGCGGCCTTGGGCGGGGCGTTCGCGACCCTGATGCAATGGGCCGACGCGCGCCGCGAATTGGGGGTGCGGGCCAATGCCGATACGCCGCAGGATGCGCGGGTGGCACGCGGGTTTCGCGCCGATGGCATCGGCCTGTGCCGGACCGAGCACATGTTTTTCGAGGAGAACCGCATCAACGTGATGCGCGAGATGATTCTTGCCGACAATGTTGAGGAAAGGCGGGCGGCGCTCGAGCGGTTGCTGCCGATCCAGCGGGCCGATTTCGAAGAGCTTTTCGCTATCATGCACGGTCTGCCGGTAACGATCCGGCTGCTTGACCCGCCGTTGCACGAATTCTTGCCGTCGGACGCTGCCGGTATTCAAGACCTGGCAAAGGCGATGGATCTGCCGGTGGCCTTGCTGACCGCGCGCGCCGGAGAGCTTGCCGAGGTCAATCCGATGCTGGGGATGCGCGGTGTCCGGCTCGGCGTGGTGATGCCCGAGATCTATGAGATGCAAGCGCGGGCGATTTTCGAGGCGACCGTGGCGGTGAACTTGCATGCGACGGCACCGGTTGAACCCGAGGTGATGATCCCGCTGGTCTCGGCCAACCGCGAAGTGGAATTGGTCAAGGCCAGGATTGATGCGGTCGCCGCTTTGGTCCGGGCCGAAACCGGCAGCAATTTCAGCTTTAGGCTGGGCGTGATGGTCGAAACCCCCCGCGCTGCCCTGCGGTCGGGCGATCTGGCAAAGTCGAGCGCATTCCTGAGCTTCGGCACCAACGACCTGACGCAGATGACCTATGGGCTGAGCCGTGACGACGCCGGCCGGTTCATGCGCGATTACGTCAATCAGGGGGTTTTCCCCGAAGACCCGTTCCACACCCTGGACCTTGAGGGGGTCGGAGAGCTGCTGCTGACGGCGGCACGGCGCGGGCGCGAGGCAAATCCTGATCTGGTGCTGGGCCTGTGCGGCGAGCATGGCGGCGACCCGGCCAGCGTCCGGTTCTGCAAACTGGCGGGTTTCGACTATGTTTCGTGTTCGCCCTTCCGCGTACCGATCGCGCGTCTGGCAGCGGCGCAGGCGACGATCTTGTCCGGCAACCTCGGCACCGCCGCCTGAATTTCCGCCCAATGCAGGCTGAGTCGCGGCGATCTTGTTCGGCGCACGGTATCGTGCTGCCGGAATACAGCATTCCTGTGGATAAGTCTGTGGAGAACAAGGGGAGTCAGATTGACGCAGTTGCATCGACGGATTTGGAATTTTTGATAGGCTAGAATCCGCTTATCAAAGTAAAGGTAAATATAAAAATACAAGTATTGATGATCGTTCAGTAAGTTGTTTCAAGTTATTCAAACAATTAATGCCGTTTCGGCAAAACCATACATTTCGACGCTTTAGCCCTGCGTCACCTCGTCTCAATTCAGGCTTGACGGGTGGACACTTGCTTGGGATCGTCTACGTGTCGCCCCCGACAAACATCTGCTCGATCGCTGAAATGCGAAACGGCAGCAAATTCGGACGCGCCTCATTCAGTGGCGCGGTAGAATAGGGTGGGGGAAATGTTCCACACGATGACTGGCGGGCGGCTTGCCCGATTGGCTGTATTTTTGGCGGCGCTGGGCTGCCTTGCGGCGGGATCTTCTGTTGCGGAACAACCCTCCGCCAATTCTTTACCCGCTTGGATTGGGTTTGCGGCTGCGCAATCGAACGATGCCGCCAGCGCCGGCGCTTTTGCGGCTTACGCGAATTCGTCAGCCAAAATCAGCAAGCAGGCACTCGACGCGCTGCCCGCTGCCGACGGCGCTGCGGATTGGCAATGCCTGAGCGAAGCCTTGTATTTTGAGGCACGGGGCGAGAGTATTTCGGGGCAGATTGCCGTTGCCGAAGTGATCCTGAACCGGATGGAGTCGCACAAATTTCCCAATTCGGTGTGCGGTGTGGTCCATCAGGGCGGGACCGAGCGCTATGCCTGCCAGTTCAGCTATCATTGCGACGGCCGCAAAGAAACGTTTTCCGAAGCCGTTGCCTATGAGCGGGCGGGCAAGATTGCCCGGATCATGCTCGATGGCCGTCCCCGCAACCTGACCGAAGGCGCGACCTATTTTCACACCGATGGTGTCAGCCCGCGTTGGGCGCGCCGCATGACCATGACCGCGGAAATCGGCACGCATATTTTTTATCGGGCACCGACGAGGCTGACCAGCAACTAGACCACAGCTCTCGGCCAACGGGTGCGGGGCACCCGTCGCGCGATCAGCTGGCGAAATCCTGGGTGACGTAAATGTCGCCGCAGGCCGACCCTTGCGGGTCGACGCCCATGCCGGTGCCGCCGCGGACGAAGCGCGGATTCAGGATATTGTTGCGGTGCTTTGATGAGTTCATCAGGCGGGCGACGACTTGCTGGGCCAGCGAATTGTAGCTGTGCATCGGCACCGGATTTCCCGAACCGGAATAGGTGAATTGGCAATTGCCGC
This sequence comes from Paracoccaceae bacterium, assembly GCA_043736475.1. Taxonomy (GTDB): domain Bacteria; phylum Pseudomonadota; class Alphaproteobacteria; order Rhodobacterales; family Rhodobacteraceae; genus JANMOK01. Next base: position 491 of record JAYTCN010000045.1, on the reverse strand, counting down.
TGGTCTTGGTCGATATTGAATGACCGATGACGGCGAACACCTTGTCCATGGCAATATTTTCGCCTGCTGTTGACGCGCGAACGCCGGCGCGGTGCAAGCGTTGGGACAGGGTCTGTTGTCCGGAACGACCCGATTGATGGCTGAAATTGCGGTCGGCTGCCATGTTGAGACTGTGGTTTGCCGCCATCGACAACAGGCGATTGTCGGGCTCGAACGGTGTCAGGCCACGGCGGCAGCGCTCCTTGTTCATGTAGTGGATGACAGCAGCGTTGAACAATTCCTGACTGGGTCGTTTCAGGTTGATCCGCTGGTCAACCTGGCCACCGAGCGAGCTGGCGCAATTCGATGCCAAAGCGGCATTGGCGCCAGCGAATACGGCAACGAAGGCCGCCGCGAATGCCAGCCCTTGCAAGGACCATGCCCGGATACCCATGGGAGACTCCCGTTTGTCGGCCAAGAACCGACACCAGATTGAGCCCCCATGAACAATG
>JAYTCN010000044.1:0-2319 GCA_043736475.1 Paracoccaceae bacterium | reverse complement strand
AGTTGCAATTTAGTATTATAAATGTTTCAGCATTCGAAATTTTCGGCCGCATTGGCCCGACTTGTTTCCATTGCGGTGGCAATGGCGCCGCCAAGTACCGGGTCACTGATGCATGTAGCGGATGTAGCGAATCACCACCGGGCCAAGGGCGAGCATCAGAAGCGAGGGCAGCATCAGCGACGCCATGATGGCCGACATCTTGACCGGAAGCTTGTTGGCCATCTCCTGCGCGCGCAGTTCGCGGGACTGACGCATCTCTTCGGAGTAGACCGTCAGGGCATCCGCAATGCTGCTGCCGTATTGCAGTGATTGCAGGACGACGTTGGCAAAGGACGTGACCTGGGCGACGCCGGTGCGGGCAGCCATGTCGAGCAGGGCCTTTTCGCGGCTGCGCCCGGCCTGAATTTCGCGCTGCGCGATCATCATCTCTTCCGAGATTTCCGGGGCGTTGGTGACGGTTTCGTTGGCGACCCGGATCATCGCGGCATCCAGGCCCAGACCGGATTCAACCGAGATCTGCAAAAGGTCCAGCACATTGGGAAAGGAATTGTCGATGGCCTGACGGCGGGCGGTGACCCGCGCGTTCAGCCAGTACATCGGCCCAAAGAACCCGACGGCGACCAGCACGCTGAGCGTGATCAGCAGTTGCGACTGGCTGAAAGCCCCCAGCCGCGCGGCAAGCGCATCCGGCAGGGGCAAAATCCCGGATCTGGACAGGAAGATCAGCCCGATCATGGCGCCGGGCAGCACAAACCCCAGACCGAGGCGGATCAGGTAGTAATTGCGCAGACCATGCGGTCCGGTGACCCCGGCCATGGCCAATTGGCGCCGAACCTGACTGCGTTCCTTGCGGTCACCCGGCAGCAGCGATTTCATCAGGCCGGTCGGGTCGGCGTCCGACGGGCGCAGCAGGCCGGCGTCAATCCCGTTGGGCCGCTTGTGCAGGGTGTACTGGGCGATGCGTTGCAGCGCCGGGTTGCGGGTGGCAAATGCACCGGTCAGGCCAAGGGTCAAAAGCAGGCCACCCAGGCCCGCGCCAACGAGGAAAATGGTCTGGGTCGATATGTTCAGCTCGCCCAGCGTGGTTTGCAGCCAGTTCAACATTTTCGGACTCCCTCAGATCTTGAAATTCACCAGACGCCGCATGGCCAGAAAGTTGGCCACGATCAGCAACACGACGGCAATCGCAACCGGCTTGAACATCGGATCGTCGCTGACGCCGAAGTAGTAGGTCGGCGAGGTCAGCGAGGTTGAGGCGAAGATGAACACCGGCAGCAACGACATGAACCAGGCCGTCATCCGGCCTTCCGAGGAAATCGCCATAATGCGTTTGCGCATGGTGATCCGGCCGCGGATGACTTTGGACAGCGTCAGCAGGATGCGCGACAGATCGCCCCCGGTGCCATTCTGGATGGCGACGCTGGTGGCAAGATAGTTGACATCCTCGACCCCCGAGCGATCGGAAAAATCGCGAAAGGCGCTGACCAGATCATCGCCGTAGCTGATTTGATCGACAATGATGCCGAATTCGGTCGCCACCGGGTCAACCATGTCGCGCGCCACCGATGCGATGGTCGCGTTCAGCGGATGCCCGACCTTCAGGCCGCGCGCCATCAGGTCCAGGGCATCGGGCAACTGGCTGGTCAGCTTATTCATCCGCGCATCGCGCCGGCCCCGAATGATCAGGACCGGAACGACAAGGCTGACCAGCCCGGCCACGGCAAAGGCGAGGACCGGGTCGATGCGCGCCGACAAGGCAAGGCCGAAGATCACGGTGGTCATCAGGCCAAGGCCCAGCACGGTGGTGGGCCTGATGGTCATGCCGGCCTGACGGATGTCACGCGGCAACGAGCCGATGAAGGGCAGGGCGTGCAGCCCCCATTTGGTCTCTTTTGGTTTCAGCAGGCCCAGGACCTCGCCGGTCGTGGCCCCGCGCGCTATCAGACGCATGCGGCGGTTGCGGGCGTCAGTTGGCCTTTCGCTGCGCGACATCAGCTGCCACAGCCCTTCGAACACCAGCAGAATGCCAAGAAAGATGCCGACATAAACGACGACGCCGACGCCGAATTCGGGAAGGTGGATCATGACCGTGGCCTTTCGCGGGTGAACATCTCGGAGCCGAGGTCGATCCCGGCTTGCGCCAGTTGTTCGGCACAGCGCGGCCTTATGCCGGTGGCCACGAATTCGCCCAGCACCTCGCCCGTGGCGGAGCGCCCGGTCTTCTTGAACAGGAAGATGTCCTGCATGGTGATAACGCTGCCTTCCATCCCGGTGATTTCCGACACGGCGGTGACGCGGCGGCTGCCGTCGCTGAAGCGG
>JAYTCN010000043.1:0-5498 GCA_043736475.1 Paracoccaceae bacterium | reverse complement strand
AAAGCGTTCGATGACGATGCGTTTGGGCAGCAGGGCGTCGGGGGCGGCGTCGAGGAACGGCGGCAGCGCCTTGTCCTCGTAGCCTTCGATGTCGATCTTGAGGGCGTCAACGCCGACAACACCAGCCTCGCGCAGGATCGCCAGCAATGGGCGCAGGCGGATTTCGCCGTCGGTGGCGGCTTCAACGCTGACGATGGCAACATCGTCCTTGCGGATGTGCAGCGTGACCAGCGCCTCGGCATCGCCGACGGCGCAGTTGACCACGGTCAGATTGGCCAGGCCGGTTGCAGCTGCGTTCCAGCGCAGTTGCGCCGCCATCGCCGGGTTGGCGTCGATTGAAACCACCCGGCCTTTGGGACCGGCGACCACGGCCAACGGCAGGGAATATAGCCCGATATTGGACCCGAGATCGACAAAAGTGCCGCCGTCGCCGACCGCCTTGGACAGGAAATCGATATCGGGTTTGTTGTAGCCGGGGTGCAGCATCAGGCCATATTCGATCAGGTTATTCTCGGCCCGGATGCGAAAATTGCCGCCGCGAAAGCCGAGGTCGATCGGTTTGAACCCGCCAAGGGCGACGATCAGACGCGACATGCGGTGCCGGAACAGGCCGCGATGCAGGATCGTGCGCCGTGCCAGAGCGATGACGGCGCGTTGCAGGAAATTCGGCGCATAGCTGCCAAACGGCGGCGCGTCGTCGCCGGTCAGGGCCGCCGTCTCGGCAGAGGTGATGGAGCGGGTTGCACGGGACATGCGGGGCCTGATGCTGTGTCCGGTGACCCTAGCCAAGCAGGATTCGGAAAACAACGCCCGATGCGACAATCGACCGGGCTTCCATCCGGCGTGGCGCGGCATTAGACCAGTTCAGGCGATGACAGAATCGCCCGAACTGGTCTAACCATTTGTTTTCACGCAAATCGGGCGGGAAAACCGGTTCCCACTTTTCCCTGATTTGCTTTAGGTGGAAGCCGGGATTTCCACGAGGGTTCAATGGCGTTCTTTTCCAAACTCAAGGACCGGTTGTTCAAGTCGTCGTCAAGACTGGGTGCCGGACTGGATGCCATTGTCGGCGACGGGGTTGCACCGGCGGCGGCGCCGGCAGCCGCCGGGCCGATCATCCGGTCAGACCCGGAACCGGCGGTACCCGGGCCGGGCCCGGCCAATATCGTGCGACAGCCGGTGGTTGCGGCTGACGAGACCGAACCGGCGGCGCATGGCAAGCCCGGCTTGTTATCGCGCCTGATCGGCCGCGCCGATGCCGTGCCGCGGCGCACGCTTGACGATGCCATGCTGGAAAGCCTTGAGGAACTGTTGATCGCCTCGGACATGGGGGTCGAAACCGCGCTGAAAGTGACGGCGCGGATGGCCGAAGGCCGCTTCGGCAAGAAACTGGCGGCCGACGAGATCAAACAGGCGCTGGCAACCGAGATTGCCGCCATTTTGGCGCCGGTGGCCAGGCCGATGCCGATCTACCCCAAACGCCCGCAGGTTGTGCTGGTGGCCGGGGTCAACGGCTCGGGCAAGACGACGACGATCGGCAAACTGGCCAGCCAGTTTCGCGCCTCGGGGAAAACCGTGGTGATCGCCGCCTGCGATACATTCCGGGCGGCGGCGGTGGAACAGTTGAAAATCTGGGGCGAACGGGCCGGGGTGCCGGTGTTGACCGCGCCCGACGGGTCGGACCCGGCGTCGCTGGCCTATGAGGCGATGGTGCGGGCCGAGGCTGATGGCGCTGACTTGCTGATGATCGACACCGCCGGGCGGTTGCAGAACCGGGCCGATCTGATGGAGGAGCTGGCCAAGATCGTGCGGGTGATCCGCAAGAAGGACCCGACCGCACCGCATAACACGATTTTGGTGCTGGATGCGTCCAATGGCCAGAACGCGCTGAGCCAGGTTGAGATTTTCACCAGGGTGGCCGATGTCACCGGTCTGGTGATGACCAAGCTGGACGGGACGGCCAAGGGCGGGGTGCTGGTCGCCTTGGCCGACAGGTTCGGCCTGCCGATCCATGCCATCGGGGTGGGAGAAGGGATCGATGATTTGCAGGCGTTTGATCCGGATGAGTTTGCAAGGGCGTTGACGGGGTTTGACGGCCGCACAGCGCCTTAGTTGTGTCTTTTCGGTGCTTTTGAAATCAGGTGGATTCCGCCGGCGCGACGGGTGATCGCCGCTCTGAAATGACTTTACGTGCTGCCTTGCCGAGCTTAGCATTTGCGCGCGCTTTCGGGCGCAGCAATCAAGCAAAAGGTGGAAGCAATGGAAAGCGTTGACCGTCGAACTGCTATGGCAGTCGGTGTTGTCGCGGTCGCAGCACCCCTGTTCGTTTCATCCGCGTCAGCGGCGGCCCCGATGTACGGCCCCGAAGATGGCAAGGAACTTCACCCGGGTATCAGGTTGGTGGAGATCGGCGAGATGCATTCCGATATCCCGGCCTACAAGAGCATTTCCATGATCGATATCGTGTTCCAGCCGGGAGCGGTGTTTCCGGAAACCGTCATGATGGATGACATGGTTTGCTTCATCTTGGCGGGTGAGTTCAAAATCAACAAGGTGGACCAGGAATTCATCGTCAAGGAAAGTGAGACGTACACTTGCGCCAAGGGCAAGACCGACGAAGCTGAAAACATCAGCTCGGTCGTTGGCATTATGCGCATATCGATTCTGAAACCTGCCTGAGCGATCCGGTATGACTACGGCTGGACGTTGACGGACTTGTGCGCCGGTCAAAAGTCCAGCCTGCGGTCGCCGCCAATTGAGTCCGGCAATATCAGATCTCACGTCACCGGCGTTTGATCCGGATGAATTCGCATGGGCGCTGACGGGGGCGTGAGAGGCGGCGGAACCAGTCTTCAGGTGAACCGCGCCCATAACAGGGCGACGACGGCCAGGTCAAAAACCCCGCTGAGCACGAGGGCAGCTATCGCGCCGGTCCTTTGCCTAGCGGCATGTGCGCCGGGTTCGGTGGTGGAGATGATAAATGGCTGCCCGCTCTGCGCCGGTTTGGCCAGCGTGAAGCCGCTGCCAGAACTGCTGATTTCGCCTAGGGCGAAAACCGGGTCGTCGGCGTGGATGCGCTTTTCGACATAGTGGAACTTGCTGTTCGGCCCGCCTGAAAAGTCGATTCTGGGGCCGGAGCGCTGGCCGTCGCCGGGTTTCACCGCTTCGGGGTCGCGGTCGAGCGGCTGTTCGTGGGCACCTTTCCAGTCACTGAGGATCGACGGCGTCACCTCGGCGCCGTCGGGGTCAAGGGTGATTTGCGCGCCTTCCCAGGCGATGTCGAAGGCCGTCCCGCTGGTTTCCTGGCGGATCGCCATCCATTGTGCGTCCCGGTCCGGGGCAGGTTTTCCCCATTTCTCGACCCGGATGTCGAACCAGACACAGGGCTTGCCGGTGAGCGGTGCGGCAAGCAGCTGTTTCGCCGAAGCCAGGCCTTGCAGCATGGCATAGCCAACCCGCGCCTTCGCCGGATAAAGCCGCTCGGCCGCCTGGAGCGCGGCGCGCTGGCGCAAGGCGCGCAAGGCGACAAAAACGCAAATCGCCGACATTGCGGCCGGAATGGCCAGCACGATCAGGAAAACGCCGTTCGACATCGTGTCCATTTCGCCCTCGCTGGCAACCCGCTGGCGTCCATGCTAAAGCGCGGTTGAGCCAAAAAGAAGCGGAAAGGCAGCGTGGATGCGGCAAGGAACGATTAATCCGGTGCTGAAACTGGTGCTGGAACTGGGTCCGATCATGGTTTTTTTCCTGGCGTTTCGCTGGGCGCCGGTCGCTGAAGGGGCCGATGACATGGCCAAACAATTGGCGCAGGTTATTTTTGCGACCAAAGTATTTGTGCCGGTAACTTTGTTCGCTTTGGCCGCATCGTGGTTTCTGACCGGACATTTGCCAAAAATGGCGCTGATTACCGCAGTGATCGTGGCGATTTTCGGCGCGCTGACGATCTGGCTGCACGACGCCACCTTCATCAAGATGAAGCCGACGATCATCTATCTGATTTTTGCCGGTGTGCTGGGATTCGGTTTGCTGCGCGGGCAGTCTTACCTCAAATACCTGATGGGCGAGATGATGCCGCTGCAGGAAGCGGGCTGGATGAAGTTCACCGCCCGGTTCGCGTTGTTTTTCGTGGTGCTGGCGCTGGTCAACGAGGGTGTCTGGCGTTCTTTCGACACCGCGACCTGGGTCAGTTTCAAGACCTTCTTCCTGCCGCTGGCCAGTTTTGTATTCATCTTCAGCCAGATGGGGCTGTTCAAGAAATATGCGGTTGAGGAGTAGGATGGGTGATTTCACCCATCATTCCAGCGTTTTATTTTTCGCGGGCGGGTGATGGGTGCGAGCACCCATCCTACTCCACCGCCTCCAAGAGCGGCTTGATCCGTTCCGCATAAACACGTTCGGTCACCGGGCCGGGGTAGCGCAGCAGCACTTTGCCCTCGCCGTCGATGACAAAAGTTTCCGGCACCCCGTAGAGGCCCCAGTCGAGCGCGCTGCGGCCGCTGTCGGCGCCGATCTTGGTGAAAGGATTGCCAAGCCGGTCGAGGAAACGCCGGGCGTTGGGCGCGATATCCTTGTAATTGATGCCGTAAATCGGCACGCCGCTGGCGGCGATCTGCATCAGGATCGGATGTTCGGCCCGGCAGGGGGCGCACCAGCTGGCCCAGAAATTGACCAGCTTGATGCCCGGCGCGTCAAGGTCGGCGGCGGTGGGCACCGGCTGGCTGTCCAACAGCGGTTCCAGCGTCAACGCCGGCGCGCGTTGGCCGATCAGCGCCGAGGGCAGTTCGTCCGGATTCGTCCGCGTCAGAGCGAGCCAGAACAGCAGGCCGAACCCGGCGAACACCACCAATGGCAACAACAGCAGCGGATTGAACGGCTTGCGCTCAGACATTGGCTTTGCCCCGGCGGGCCCGTTCAAGTCGTTCAAGGTCACGTCCGACCCGCCAGGAGCGAACCAGAGACAGGGCAACGATTGCACCAAGCAATGCCCCGGTCAGGCCATAGGCGGCCAGCACGGTGTCGGCATATTTTCCCAGGTCGGGGATCATTGCGCCTCGGCCATGTGCAAGGCCCGGATACGGCGGGCGCGAATTTCGGTGCGGGTGCGCAACAGCACCAGGGTCACGAACAGCAAAATGAAACCGGCGATCGACAGGATCAGCGGCTGAAAGAAAACCGCGGCCACATGCTCTTCGCGGTCGAGCGACAGCGAGGCGCCCTGATGCAGCCCTTGCGACCAAAACAGCACCGCGTAACGCGATAGCAGGGCAAAGACCGAACCGATAAGGCACAGGATGGCCGTCAGATCGGCAGCCTTGTCGGGGTCTTCGTTGGCTTCCCACAAGGCGATATAGCCAAGGTAGAACAGGAACAGGATCAAAAACGCGGTCAGCCGCGGGTCCCAGGCCCACCAGGTGCCCCACAGCGGCTGGCCCCAGATGGCACCGGTGACCAACCCGATCACCGTGAAGGTAGCCCCCACCGGCGCCGCCGCTTTGGCC
>JAYTCN010000042.1:0-5514 GCA_043736475.1 Paracoccaceae bacterium | reverse complement strand
TGGAATACCGGATCGGCGAGACTTCAAAGATCATCGCCGAAATAGCGACGGCGGAAGGGCCGGGCTTTGCCCGCAGCATTTCATCTGACGGCGGCCTTAGTTTCGGCAGCGGCGGATCATCTGGGGCTCTGGGCACACGGGCGCTGGCCTATAAGGTATCGGGTGATTTTGAACTGCGCGATCTGGGAATGACACAGAACGGCGCGTTCGGGTTTTATGCAGAACGTAAAGAAGCGGGGTTTTCGACCCTGTCCGAGGACGTTGTCACCGATGAAACTCTGTTTGGCGTCTATGGACGAATTGACGCCACAGACCGCGTCACGTTAGCCTTTGACACCGAACGGTTCGAGCGCCAAAATCTGGAGAAAAAGGCCGAGGTGACCCTTGAGATCGGCTACAAACTGTCTGACCTGTGGCGGATTGATGCGGGCCTGTCCTATACGGACCGCTTCAAAGTGGCGACCCCCGATGAAACAGGGACAAGAACGGATCTCGGCGCACGCCTGACATGGTCGCCTTCTACTGATCTGTCCGCCTATGTCTTTGGTCAGGGAACCCTGGCCAAATCCGGCGGTCTTGCCAATAACAACCGCATTGGATTTGGCAGCGAGGCACGCCTTTCCGAAAAGGTGACATTCGGCGGCGAACTCTCGCAAGGCGACGGTGGAACCGGGGCCAAGGCATTGGTTAGCTATGCGCCGACAGCCGATACCGAAGTTCATCTTGGCTACACGCTTGACCCAACACGCACCGGGACAGGATACGCTCTTGTGGGCCGGGATGATGGCACGATTGTCTTAGGCGGCAGGCACAAAGCATCCGATACGGTCGCAACATACGGCGAAAACAAGGCCGACCTATTTGGGCAGCGCAAGTCTTTCACGGAGACCTACGGTGTAACTTATACGCCAACTGAACGCTGGACTTTGTCTGGCGCGGTCGAGATGGGCAAGGTAAGCGACCGCGCAAACGGTAATTTTGACCGCAACGCCTATTCGGCCGGGGTCGCCTATGCGAATGCAGATGATTGGAAATGGCGCGTGCGCCTTGAATACCGGGATGAAAACGGTCCGGGTCTGCCACAGGATCGCAATACGGCTGGGCTAACAGGCGGATTTGAATACAAGGTTAGCGATGACTGGCGCGCTTTGGGCAACTTGGACGCTTTAATTTCCAAAAGCGACCAATCGGCTTTTCGCGATGGCGAGTTCGTCGAGGCCAGTCTGGGGTATGCCTATAGACCGGTTGCCAGTGATCGCACGAATGCGCTGGTTAAACTAAGCTATCTGCGGGATTTGCCGGGCATAGATCAGGTCTCTGCTGACGGATCAGCCAGCGGGCCGATGCAAAAAAGCCTGGTGTTCAGAATAGACGTAAATCACGATCTGGGTCGGCAACTCACGATTGGTGGCAAATATGGCTACAGGCGATCCGACGTGGCGGCGCGCGGCACATCGACATTTGTCGATAGCACGGCACATTTGGGTGTATTGAGGGCCGACTGGCATGTCGTGCATCTTTGGGATGTGATGTTGGAGGGCCGAATGCTGTTCACCGAAGAAAGTCGCACGATGGAAACTGGCGCATTGGTGGGCGTCTACCGCCAATTGGGCAACAATGCCAAAATTGGCTTGGGCTACGAATGGGGTCATGTATCTGACGATCTGAGCGCCATCGACTACAGCGCCCAAGGCATCTTCCTGAACTTGATAGCGTCGTTCTAAAGCGGATTGCGTTTGATTTGAGTCAGTCGACCCGCTTTAAGTTTATGTTTTCACGCGCATTTCATTCCAAAAACCGCTTCGCACTTTTTGGAATGCGCTGTAGGGGATTGATCGGAACGAAGGAGTCCGGACTGGGATTCCCTTGTTTTGCTGGATGTGCGCTTCGTTGGTATGCGTAATGGAATACCTTTCACTGTCGCAGCGTCTGACCGGCATCGTCTTGATGCGATCATTTCGGCCCCGTCCTCGCCGCAAAGGCACGTCTGGCGGGCGCGAATCGTGGTTCTGCGCACGGATGGTGCCGGCACGGGTGCGATCATGGCGCGGACGGGCAAGTCGAAGACCTGCGTTTGGCGCTGGCAGGCCCGGTTCATGGCTGAGGGTGTCGGGTGGGCTGCTGCACGCGATGACGCGTCCGCCCGGCATCCCGAAGACGGCGGCGGCGAACGTGGCGGTTCACTGACAATGCAACCCGGTTTGCCATAAATCCGGATCAATGCCGTCAGTTCCCGCGCCACCCGCACACCAGAGAGACTGGTGTCGGCAATCAGTGCCAGGTTCTCGCGGGTGCAGTCGTCGATGACCGCAAGAATTCGGAACTTGCGCGACGCACCGAAGGTATCTGCCACAAAATCCAACGACCAACGGGCAGGTCACGAGGGCATGGATCTGGCTGGAGTGTCATTCGTCTAACTCGGTCTCCAATAGAAAGGTTGTCCCGGCCAGAATAGAGGTCTGCCCGACCTGTCAATCCCACATCTGGGCCCCGGCCACGATCGACGGCGATGAAGCCCCCTGACGAACCCGTCAGGTATCTATTCCATCAAGCTGCAGGGTCTGGGCACAGGGTTCACGCCACTTGTGTCAACTCTGCAAGGGTGGGCAGCGATCACGAACGAGGCGTGAAGCCCCGACGGCGCAAGCCGGACGCTGTGTCTTCATCCATCGACGGGCCAGCCAAACCACCGCAATAAAGTTGGGTCGACCTTGCCCAGCACATCAGCACACGGCGGCCCGAGGGACGACATGGCTCGGGCTTTTGCGAGGCCGGGCAGCCCGGTTTGATTTCACCTGCCATGTTGGGACTGCGGTCGATCTGACCGAAATCTGCCTTGCCCCCCGAAAATCGAACCGAGAACAAATCTAACCACCTATGAGCTCCTTCAGTCCAGAATAATGCCAAAACTGCATTCCCCGTGCGGGATATTTTTCAATCTGCATCAGACATGTTCCAGGATCAGAACTCACAGCTGGAACATGACGGTTGCAGCCTGGGCGCAGGCTGAGAGGAACAGAATGGGGCACATGTCGTAGCCGGTCGCGATGCGCCACCGGTCTTTGCGGCGGGAAACATATTTTCGATCCGGTGACGTAGGCGGTAGAGTGCGCGCTATCGCAACCGCCACAAGATCGCAAACACGTTCGGCACTTCGGCTTGCGGCATTCGACTATGTCCGCGCAGCCGTTGACCCGCGCAAGGTGTGGTAACCGGGGCAAACTACCGTGTGCAGTCAGGTGTTGCGGCGATAATTCGCCAGCCGGTCGAACATCACGGCAAACAGGATCGCGCCACCAATGAACGTGCCTTGCCAGAAGGCGTTGATGCCGAGGAGACCGAGGCTGTTGCGGATCACCTCGATCAGCATGGCCCCTATGATGGCACCAAGGGCAGTGCCGCCACCACCGGCAAGGTTCGCGCCCCCGATCACCGCCGCCGCAATCACCTGAAGTTCCATGCCGGCGCCGATATTGGTTGTCACCGCGCCCAGCCAGCCGGTCTGCACGATGCCCGCGATGCCCGCCGACAGCGCCGAAATCATGTAGACCACGACCTTGATCAGCCGCACCGGAACACCGGTCAGGGTGGCCGCGTGTTCGTTGCCGCCGATGGCAAAGACATGGCGGCCGAACCGGGTAAAGCGCAGCACGAACCCTGTCAGCAGTCCCAGCACGATCGTGTACATGACAGGGTTGGCGATGCCGAAAAACCACGCGCCGCCGCCCAGCGCCAGCAAGGTGTCATGATCCGGGCCGAACTCGAACACGACGGTGTTGCCCGATGCAACCATGGCAAGGCTGCGCGCGACCGACAACATGCCCAGCGTGACCACAAAGGAAGGCAGGCCGACATACGCAATCAAGATGCCGTTGAACGCCCCCACCACGAGCGCTGTGGCGATCGAGGCCGCGATGCCGACTTCGATCGAATACCCGGCGTGCATCACCACGGCCAGAACCATGCTGCACAGGCACAGGACGGACCCGACCGACAGATCAATGCCGCCGGTGATAATCACCAGCGTCATGCCCAGTGCTATGATCGCCACGAAGGTCACATTGCGTGTAATGTTGTACAGGTTCTTTGAGGTGGCAAAGCTGTCTGTCGCGAAAGACAAGGCAAGACTCGCCACAATCACCGCAATGAACACCCAGAAGGTCTGGCTTCCCAGCAGGCTGGACGCCCAGGTTTCCTGCTTTTGTTCGATCGACTTGCTCAGTGACGTGGTCATGTGGAGCCTTTCCAGTACAGGGGCGGCAGGGGTCAGACAGTTTCGATGGCGCCGGTGATCAGCCCCGTCACCTCTTCAGGCGAACTTTTGGCGATGGGTTTGTCGGCCACCTTGGTGCCGCGCCGCATGACGATCACCCTGTCTGCCACGGTGAACACGTCCGGCATGCGGTGACTGATCAGCACCACGGTGATGCCCTGATCGCGCAGGCGGCGGATCAGGTTCAGCACTTCGGCCACCTGGCGCACGGAAATGGCCGCGGTGGGTTCATCCATCAGCACGATCTTGGCATTGCTGAGGCGGGTGCGGGCAATCGCCACCGCCTGACGCTGTCCGCCTGACATCTTTTTCACCAGATCGCGCGGTCGCGTCTCTGATTTCAGTTCAGTGAAGATCTCGCCCGCGCGCCGGTACATGGACGCATAGTCAAGGATGCGGAACGGACCGAAGCCCAACTGCAATTCCCGCCCCAAGAACACATTCGCCGCCGCCGTCAGGTTGTCGCACAGGGCCAGGTCCTGGTGCACGATTTCGATCCCGTGCTGGCGCGCCTCGACCGGGCGGTGCAGCACGATCTCCTGCCCGTCCATTTCAATCGTGCCGCTGCTGGGCCGGAAGTTCCCCGCGATCATTTTGACCAGGGTCGATTTGCCCGCGCCATTGTCGCCCATCAATCCGACCACTTCGCCCGCGTTCAGGGCAAAGGACACGTCCTTGACCGCCTCAATGGCGCCGAAATGCTTGGAAATGTGCTTCAGCTCCAGAACTGCCATCCGGTTTTCAGCCCCTCAACGATATCAGGATCACCGTTTAGCGCACCAAAGCCCATGCGATGGCCGGTTGCCTGCGGCTTCTCCCGCCATCAAATGCTATTGAATGGTTTGGTAAAGTCAATGAAATATTTCCGATAATAGCGCTGTCATTAAATGTGGTTTCTGGTACTTTTTTTAATAGAATCATGGCGTCCGCGCAATTGGCGTTGATGCCTTGATGCCTTAATGCACGGAAAGGGGGCCCGCGACCCGCCCTTCCAAAGAGGAACGGGAGAGGACACTCTGGGAGGGGTCAATCAAGATTCACCGCAATACCACCTCGATCCGTTGCAGATCGACATTTCTGACTGGGGAGACGTTCCTTCGTGCACATGACAAAAGGGGCAGCCAAGACCCCAACCCCAGCATTGCATTAACATCACATCAACATCGTGCCGCCAAACCATCATGCGGCTATAAGGGAGGACTGCCACAATGAAGAAAACCTTGATGCTCTGCACGGCGGCT
>JAYTCN010000041.1:0-2330 GCA_043736475.1 Paracoccaceae bacterium | reverse complement strand
CAGACCTTGGCAAATCCGGCGTGGAATGCTGCGGCATGACATCCTCGCGTTCGACCCTGTTTGGCGCTGCCATGATCATTGCCGGCATGGCGATCATCGGCCTGAATGACAATCTTGTCCGCTTCATCTCGCCGCACGGCGGGTTGTGGCAGTTTCAGGCCGCGCGTTCGGGTTTCGCGTTGCCGCTGCTGGTGCTGGTGATGCGGATGCAAGGCAGGGGTTTTCAGGTCCATGCGCCGGGCCGGTTGTTCTGGCGGACGCTGGCAATGACGGCGTCGATATTCCTCTATTTTGCGGCGATCCCGATGATTCCGATCGCCCATGTCGGCGCTGGCCTGTTCACCGCGCCGATCTGGGTGCTGATCTGGTCAATGCTGCTGTTCAGAATGCGCGTCGGACCCTGGCGCATCAGCGCAATTCTGTTGGGGTTTCTGGGGGTTCTGGCGATTCTGCGGCCGGAGAGCGGCGACTTCAGTATCTGGGCGTTGCTGCCGCTGGCGGGCGGGGCGTTTTACGGACTGGCCAATCTGTTGACCCGCGAATGGTGCGCGCAGGAATCACCCGGCGTCGTGACCCTGACTTTCTTCGCCGCCATGGGGGTGGCGGGGGTGGTGATCGGCGCGATTCTGAGCTGGGCCGATCTGGCGGTGAATTCCGATGGTGCCGGCTTTGTGCTGCGCGGCCTGAACGCCGCACCCTGGCCGTTCTGGTTCTGGTCGGCGGTTCAGGCGCTGGGCGCGCTGGTCGGTGTCGGGCTGCTCAACCGGGCCTATCTTGGCGCCGAGACCAGCGCGCTGGCGGTGTTCGAATATTCCTACCTGATCTTTGCCGGGTTCTGGGGCTATGTGCTTTGGCAGCAGAACCTCGGCCTGAACGAACTGGCGGGCATTGCCATGATCATCGCTGCCGGCGCGATCATCGCCTGGCGCGGGGCCGGTCCGGTCGGCGCGGCCGTCCCGGCAAAGCCGGGTTGAACGGCGCCGATCGCGCGGTTCAGGCCACTTTGGCGGCAGCGAACCTTTCGTAGAACGATTGCCCTTTCGCCGCCATGTCGCGCAGCAAGGCCGGGGCTTCGAATCTTGCGCCGTGCGCTTTGGCCAGCGCGTCGCAGATATCGACCGCCTGACCGGCTCCGATGATGTCGAGCCAGGAAAACGGTCCGCCCGACCAAGGCATGAAGCCCCAGCCGAGGATGGCCCCGACATCGCCTTCGCGGATGTCCGTCAACACGCCTTCCTCGAGCGCCCGGACGGCTTCCAGCACCTGGGCCATGATCAGGCGATGCTGCACCGATTGCAGGTCAGGCTGGCTTTCGGCAAGCGGATAGTTTTCGGCAAGACCGGGCCAGAACCCGTCACGTTTTCCTTCTGAATCATAGGCATAGAACCCGGAGTTCACCTTGCGCCCCAATCGTCCGGCGGCGGCGAGAGCGCCAAATACCGCGTCGGACGCCGCGTTGGGATAGGCGGCACCCATCGCCGCTTTGGTTGCCTTGCCGATTTTCACCGCCAGATCGACCGAGGTTTCGTCGATCAGTTGCAGCGGGCCGACCGGCAAGCCGAGCATGCGGGCCGCGTTCTCGATCAGCACCGGCGCGACGCCCTCGCCGACCATCAGCGCGCCTTCGTTGAGATAGGGGATGATGCAGCGGTTGGCATAGAAAAAGCGGGCGTCGTTGACGACAATCGGGGTCTTTTTGATCTGGCGGACGAAATCGAGCGCCTTGGCGACGGCGGCAGCGCCGGTCGCTTTGCCGCGGATGATCTCGACCAGCGCCATCTTGTGCACCGGCGAGAAGAAGTGGATGCCGATGAAATTGGTGGCGTTGCGCGAAGCTTTGGCCAGATCGCTGATCGGCAGGGTTGAGGTGTTGGTGGCGAAAATCGCTTGCGTATCGAGATGGGTTTCGGCCTTGCCGGTGGCTTCGGCTTTCACGGCCACATCCTCGAACACCGCCTCGACCACCAGATCACAGCCATTAAGGGCGGCATAATCCGCGGTTGCGGTGACATTCGCCAACGTCGCCGCAGCCTGTTCCGCGGTCGATTTCTGGCGTTTCACCGCTTCTGCCAGCAGATCGGAGACATGCTCCTTGCCCTTGTCGGCGGCGGCTTGATCACGGTCGATCAGGACCACCGCGATCCCGGCCAGCGCCGCGACACAGGCGATGCCCGCCCCCATCATGCCGGCGCCGAGAACGCCGAGTTTCCTGACCGATTGGTCGGGCATTTTTGGCCGCACCGCGCCTTTTTCCAGCGCCCCCTTGTTGATGAACAGCGAGCGGATCATGGCGGCCGACGACGGGTTCATCAGCACCGAGGTGAACCAGC
>JAYTCN010000040.1:0-5532 GCA_043736475.1 Paracoccaceae bacterium | reverse complement strand
GACCTTTGGTTGTTTCGTCGGCTTCCGACATCAGGGCGACGCCGTGCGATTTGAGCTGGCGTTGCAGGTCACGGATGTCGGTGAAACTGGTCAGGGCTTGCGCTTTCGCGTCCCAGCCGGGGTTGAAGGTGAGGATATTGCCTTCAAACATGCCGTGGAACAGGCCGATGGTGGTGCTGCCGTTTTGCATGATCAGGTAGCCTTGGGTGGCGTGGCCGGTGAACTGGATGAAGCCGAGGTTTTCGTAGAAGGCTTTCGATGTGGTCAGGTCCTTGACCGCGAGGCTGACGGAAAAGGCACCGAGTTGCATGGGGTTGGTCCTTTCGGATGCAAGCGTGGACTGGGGCATTGCCGCAGAACCGAGGATATTTGGGCCAACCGGAAATTGATACGGGCAAGTTGGCTTGCCCGGAAGGCCGGACTTCTTCCGGAACGCGGCGCGAGCGGGTTAGGGCGGTTGCGTCAGACGCTGTCTTCGATTGTGTGCGGCGGAATCGGGTCCATAGGAATGAAAAAAGTCACCATTGGCGGCGAAACCGGTCGCGGGTTGTCGCCAATCAACACACCGACCAGCAAAGCCTGATATAGGGTCAACTGCTGGCCAAAATGCAGCCTCTTGTCGACGACGACAGGGTGCTGAACCATGAACTGGATTTCGGTCGCAAAGGTGCAGACGATTTCAGGATTGTTCACCAACGCGACAGCCAGCGCCAAGGTCCGGGTTTGACCAATATTGGCCAAGGTTTCCTCAACCTGAGCCTTGGTATTGCAGAATAATCCACGCAGAAACTGACCTTCTCCGGCGTTGGCGTTCTGGGCCATCGCCGCAGTGGCCAATGCAACTGGAATGAGCTTGTTCATCGTGCGTGCCTTTCTGATTTAAGTGGTGATGCTGTTCAGGTGACTCCGGCCAGTTCGAAATAGATGTCGATGGGCTGAAGGACCGTATTTTCGGCTTCCGCCTTTGCAGCATCGGGATGTGTGGCGGCGGCCTGGATTTTTGCCATGTCGGCATTCTCGAAGCTATGTTCTGGATGGGCTGTTTCTGGGCGGTGGAGCGCAAGTTCTGGGCGGTTCCGGGGGTCTGGCTGACGATGGTGGGTTATGCGGCGGGCTTTTCGCCAAACCCGACCTACAAGGAAACCTGCACGCAGTTGACAGGGCATAACGAGGTTTTGCGGGTGATCTATGAACCCGCCGTTGTATCTTATGACGCATTGTTGAAGCTGTTCTGGGAAGGTCATGATCCAACCCATGGCATGCGGCAGGGCAATGACATGGGGTCAACCTATCGGTCGGGAATTTATACCCATACGGCAGCACAGGCCGAGGCCGCACTGGCATCGCGCCGTGTGTATCAGGATGCGTTGACAGCAGCGGGGCGTGGGCAGATCACCACCGAAATCATCGACGCGCCAATGTTCTATTTTGCCGAGGATTACCACCAACAATATCCGGCAAAGAACCCCAATGGCTATTGCGGGATTGGTGGCACCGGTGTGACCTGCCCGATTGGGCTTGGTGTCTGAACT
Organism: Paracoccaceae bacterium; assembly: GCA_043736475.1. Taxonomy (GTDB): domain Bacteria; phylum Pseudomonadota; class Alphaproteobacteria; order Rhodobacterales; family Rhodobacteraceae; genus JANMOK01. Next base: position 4,000 of record JAYTCN010000040.1, on the reverse strand, counting down.
CGCCAGCCCGTCTCGCGGCTTGCACAGCCACGGCCCATCGCTTAGGGCGGTGTCGCGCAGGGATTGCACGCAACCTCGGGGGACAATTTGGCCAAAAACAAGATCGATATACAGACCATCGGGCTGAACACCGGGCTTGCATTTGCGCGCTGGCTGACGGGCAAAGAACATCTGCACTATGGGCTGTGGACCGGGCTGGAGCCGATTGCGGCCAATGTGGGTGCCGCGCAAACGGCTTATAGTGATAGGTTGCTTGCCTTGCTTCCCGCGCAAACGGGGCTGCGCATTCTTGATATTGGCGGTGGTGCCGGTGAGACGGCCAAGCGGTTGCTGGCGGTCGGGCATAGGGTGGAAATTGTCGTGCCGTCGGCCTATCTGGCGGCGCGGTGCCGGGTGAACGCGCCGCAGGCGGTTGTGCATGAGTGCAGGTTTGAAGATCTGGCCGCGACCGGCACCTTTGATGCCTGTCTTTTCTCTGAAAGCTTTCAATATATTCCACTGCCCTTGTCGCTGCAAAAGGCGCAGAGCCTGCTGAAGCCGCAGGGGGAAATTGTGATTGGCGATTGTTTCAGGTCGGACGGGTTCAAACGTGTAGGAAACCGGGCCGTGGTGGGTGGCGGGCACAATTTGCGCCGCTTTCGGGAGGCCTTGGCTGCCGAGCCATTGGATGTGCTGTCAGAGGATGACATCACCGAAGCCGTGGCCCCCTCTGTCGATCTTGAACAGGCCTTGTTCAATGTGATTGGCGTAGGGCTATCCGGTGCGGGGCGCGAACTGGCCACCAAACGGCCGATGCAAAACTGGTTGATGCAGAAGGTGTTGGGCCTTTTTCTGCACGACCGCAGCAAAGAGCGTCTGTCGCAGCGGTTTTTTGAAACCTCACGCAATGCGGAGGTATTCTGTGCGGCCAACCGTTATCTGCTGCTGAAAATCGCGAAACGCGCCTGATACATCTGACCAAAGGACCGATGATGCCCACCTATACCGCATTGCGCGGGGCCTTGCCCCGGACCCCAGGATACAGAGGCCAACCGGAAATTGAAATTGGCATGTTGGCTTGCCGGTTGCGTTGGAATACGGGCAATGTTGCGGTGGTTTGGCGAGGGTGATGGATGATTCCGGTTCGGGGATACATAGGGCATCGGGTGGCGGTGCTGGGGTTGGGGCGATCGGGGCTGGCGTCGGCTTCGGCCTTGCGTGCGGGTGGCGCCGTTCCGGTGTGCTGGGATGATGGCGAAGCAGCGCGGGCTGCGGCGGCGGCGGCGGGGTTTGAAGTGGCGGATTTGGCGCGCGACAAGGCCTGGGAGGGGGTTGTCACCCTGGTGATGTCACCGGGGATCCCGCATTTGTACCCCGCACCGCACCCGGTTGTGGCCAAGGCCTGGGACATGGGGGTGGCGGTCGATAACGATATCGGCTTGTTTTTCCGCTCGTTTGCCGGACCGGAATGGGACCAGTTGGCGATTCTGCCGAAAGTGGTTTGCGTCACCGGGTCGAACGGCAAATCGACAACCTCGGCGCTGATCCATCACATCTTGCTCGCGGCCGGCCGTCCGGCGCAACTGGGCGGCAATATCGGGCGCGGGGTTCTCGATCTGGAGCCGGCGGTTTCGGGGTCGATCATCGTGCTGGAATTGTCGTCGTATCAGACCGAATTGGCGCGGTCATTGCAGCCCGATATTGCGGTTTTTCTCAATCTTTCGCCGGATCACCTCGACCGGCACGGCGGAATTGGCGGCTATTTCGCTGCCAAGGCGCGGTTGTTCAGCCTCGGCGGACCGGAGCGGTCGGTGATCGGGATTGATCAGATCGAGGGGCGTTATCTGGCCAATGCGATGCGCGAGGAAGCCGGGAACGGCGATCCGGTGATCCGGATTTCGTCGGACGGCAAGCTGCCGGACGGCGGCTGGAACGTGTTCGCCCGCAAAGGGTTTCTGGCGGAATGGCGGCGCGGCAAACAGGTGGCAAGTGTCGATTTGCGCGCCATGCCTAACCTGGCCGGCGCGCATAACCATCAAAACGCCTGCGCGGCATGGGCGGTATGCCGGTCGCTGGGGCTGGCGCCGAAAGTGATCGCCGAAGCGATGCGGGCTTTCCCCGGGCTCAGGCATCGCTGTCAGGTGATTGCCGAGATTGGTGGGGTTCGGTTTGTCAACGATTCCAAAGCCACCAACGCAGATTCGGCTGGCAAGGCATTGCAATTGTTCGATAATATCCGCTGGATTGCCGGCGGTCAGCCAAAGGAGGGCGGGATCGAGAGCCTGCGTTCGTTGTTTGGCCGGGTGGCCAAAGCCTATCTGATCGGCGATGCGGCGGAAGGGTTTGCGGCAACGCTGGGCGAGGTACCGCACGAGGTACTGTGGACGCTGGAAGCCGCGGTCGGCCATGCGCGGGCCGAGGCCAGACCGGGCGATGTGGTGCTGTTGGCCCCGGCCTGCGCCAGTTTCGATCAGTTCGGCAGTTTCGAGCATCGCGGTGAGGCGTTCGAGGAATTGGTGCGGGCGCTGACCTAGACCAGTTCAGGCGATGACAGAATCGCCCGAACTGATCTGACCATTTGTTTTTACGCAAATCGGGCGGGAAAACCGGTTCCCGCTTGTCCCTGATTTGCTCTAATTAAAAAGCAACGGCTGGCAATTTCGGCTAATCATCCCTAATTGATTTGCGAACATTCGCGGGGTTTCGATTCATGTGGCGCTATCTTAAATGGGGCACTCTGGGCACGCTGGCCCTGATCGTATTCCTGTTTTTCGAATACACGCTGCCGACGCATGACGTGGTGCGCATTGTCGGCACCGAAGTGAAACGCATGGATGTGGGCAGCGGCTGGTTCTGGACCGGTCAGGACAGCGGCACCGGCAACAACCTGTCGCGCGATGTGCGGTTCATCAACGCCATAAGGGCCAGCGGCAAGACCGTGGTCTATCGCAACGAGGATACGCAATGGGGCTGGCCGCTGTATTTCAAGTTTGACGGTGCCGATCTGAGCGCCGAGGCAGAATCGCTGGTATCAGGCGAAAGTGCGCCGGTTTGGGTGTCGGTACGCAATTACGGCTGGCGCATCACCTGGTTCTCGATCTTTCCCAATGCCTTGTCGATGAAGCCGGTTTCCGGTCCGGATGTGCTGATCATTCCGTGGTTCAACATCGTGTTTCTGGGATTGTTGGGTATTTTGTTGCTGACGCTGCGCCGGTTTTTCATCAACTGGCGCAAGCGGCGGGTGGACCCGGTGGTGGCGGCGGTGGGTGATGCGGTTGAGGACGGCTATGCGGCGGTGGCGGATGGGGCGAGCGACGCGGGCGAAGCGGCGCGCGGGTTCGGGAGCCGGATCTTGGGGTGGTTTCGGACTTTGGCCCCATCCTGACCTTCCCCCGCAGGCGGGGGAAGGGACGCTGGTGCCGCCGGTTGGCGTCGAGGGTCAAAACCATTTCAGCCAACGGAAAATCACGATTTCGAGCAGCATGACCAGAAACAATATCCCGGCAATGACCCAGAATGCATTGCCGTGGCCAGCACCGGGGATGCCGCCGACGTTGATGCCCAAGAGGCCGGTGACGAAGGTCAGCGGCAGGAAAATCGCGGTCAGCACCGAAAACAGGAAAGTATTGCGTCCGAGTCTGGCGGCAAAGGCGCTTTGCAGCTCGTCCTTCACCACTTGCGCCCGTTCGCGGATCAGGTCGAGGTCCTCGACATAGCGGATGACGTTGTGCTGGCTTTCTTGCAGATGACGGCGGTCGTGGTCGGAGAGCCAGCTCAGGTTTGAGGCTAGGAGTTGGCCAAAAACTTCGCGCTGGGGGGCGATATAGCGGCGCAACAGGATGGCGGCGCGGCGGATTTCGGTCAGATCGCGGGAAAGTTTGTGGCTGGGGCCTGCCTTCATGCCTTCTTCGGTGGTGTCGATGTCATCTTCGATCTCGCTGAGGACCGGTTGCATCGGGTCGAGCAGAAGTTCCAGCATGATGGTCAGGAATTCGCCGGCATTGCGCGGGCAGGCCTTGCC
>JAYTCN010000039.1:0-5538 GCA_043736475.1 Paracoccaceae bacterium | reverse complement strand
GCGTGTTCAGTACAAGCCCAAATTCGGCAACATCCTGATGTTTGTCGGACTGACCGTGCTGGTGATCTTGGCAACCAGCTTTGCCGGCATACCTTGGTGGGCCTCGACCGCCGTCGCTTTGGCCTTGTTCTTCTTTCTGGTGCGGGCTTTCGGCAAGCATTTCAAACGCTCGCTGAACAATGGCGACATCCTGTTCTGGATCATTTCCCAGCGGATACTGCCACCCATCGTGGTGGTGATTCCGGTCTATGTGATGTTTCAGGCCGTGGGCATGCTGGACACCCATCTGGCACTGATCGTGCTTTACGCGGCGGCCAACCTACCGATCGTGGTGTGGCTGATGCACGATTTCTTCGCCAGCCTGCCGATCGAACTGGAGGAATCGGCCCAGCTTGACGGCGCCACGCGATTTAGAATTTTCTGGGAGATCGTGCTGCCGCTGACGCGGCCGGGACTTGCGGCGACGACACTTCTGACGCTGGTTCTGAACTGGAACGAATACCTGTTCGCCGTGTTCCTTGCCACCGTCAAGGTCCAGACCATGCCGATCATGGTCGCGGCCAAGAACGCGGGCGAAAAAGGCATTTTCTGGTGGGAAATGTGCGCCGTCATTGTCGTGATGATCATTCCGGTTATCGTGATGGCAATTCTGCTGACGCGGTTCATTTCGAACGGCGTCCTGCTGGGTGGGGTAAAGGGCTAGATGATGGCAGCCAATAGTCAGAAGGCCCCGGTGCGTTTCGACAAGGTGCAAAAGTATTTTGGTGCCGTGAAGGTCTTGGAGGAGTTCGACCTCGACGTCGCACCCGGTGAATTTCTGGTGTTGCTTGGCGCCTCCGGATCGGGCAAGACCACGGCGTTGCGCATCCTGTCGGGACTGGAAACCGCCACCGCCGGCCGGGTTTTCATCGGCGACCGTGATGTCACCGACATCCTGCCAAAGTACCGGGACATCTCGATGGTGTTCCAATCCTACGCGCTTTATCCGCATAAGACGGTTGCCGAGAACATCGGCTTTCCGCTGAAAGTGCGAAAGGTGGACAAGGCCGAGATGCAGGGCGCCATCCTTGATGCCGCGACGCAGGTTCAACTGGAAAATCTGCTGGACCGCTACCCGCGCGAACTGTCTGGCGGCCAAAAGCAACGCGTGGCGCTGGCGCGCGCCATCATTCGCCGCCCGTCAGTTTTTCTGATGGACGAGCCGTTGTCCAACCTCGACGCCAAGCTGCGCGGTCACATGCGGGCCGAACTGAAGCATATGCAGCAGTCATTGGGCATCACCACGATCTATGTGACCCATGACCAGATCGAGGCGATGACGCTGGCCAACCGCGTTGCGGTGCTTGAGAAGGGCATTCTGCAGCAACTGGCGACACCGGCGGAAATCTACAACAATCCTGCCAATCTGTTCGTCGCCCAGTTCATCGGCTCGCCGCCGATGAATGTCGTGCATGGCAGTCTGGAGGGCAATTTTTTTCTGACCAATGGCGCAAAGGTCGAAACCGCGGTGTCCGGTGGTGTAGCCAAGGCGATCATGGGCGTCAGGCCGGAAGATTGCAGCGTCGCCGCGCCGTCAATAGGCACGCTGAACGGCACGATCTATACGACTGAACTTATTGGTGATCACTCGTTGGTGACGGTCAATTGGGGCGCCGACAAATTGGTTGTCAAGGCACCCAAGGACTTCGTTGGCACGTTGGGCGATGCAATTGGCGTGGTCTTGCCAAGGGACCATCTGTATGTCTTTGACGCGGGCACCGGACAGCGGGTGCGGTGATCGTGCGGGAGCCCAGGATGTCGGCCCAGGCGGGCTGCGGCCCGCCGGTTCGCGGAGAACACATATATCGGTAAGGTCGTTTTTGATCCGGCCAGGCTTTGTTGCACCAAGCCGATGATGGTCGGAGGTCCCGTATCCCTGGACAGAGTTATCCCACGGGTAGTGCGACAGGTATGCCGATCGCGGTGTAGCCGTTCATCACGGCAATGCGGATTTGTTCCTCCGCGACCTGGCGGTCAAAGTCCCGCGCCATGGGGCGCTGGCTAGCTGTCACATCCCGCAAGAAGGTATGGTTGTTTCTTGAACAGTTCGGGCTTTTGGCTATGCCAGTCTTTCATGGTCTGCATCGGCGTTCGGCTCCTCAGGGCGGACTGTGGCAGTTGGGTGTTGTAGAGGTGGACATAGCGGTGCAGCGTGGTTTCGAGGTCTTCGCCGCTGCTGAACCGGTGGCTTTGCAGCACGTCCCCGATCCGGCCGTTGCAGCGTTCGGCCATGCCGTTGGTTTGCGGATGCATGGGCGGGGCGAGGCGGTGCTCGATGCCCAGATCGGCGCAGAGCCGGCCGAAGTCATGCTCGCCCGAGGCCGCGCGCTGGCGCAAGCCGAACAGCCGGTCGGTGAACTCGCGGCCATTGTCGGTCAATATGCGGGTGATTTTCAGCGGGCAGGCCCGCTCCAGATCGCGTGAGGCAAGCGCCGCGCATTGGCGGCGGTTTTGCTGCGGTAGCTGCGCACGAACACCCGGGCCGGGTGGCTCCTCTCGCTGATGCTTCGCATCACCTGCCGGGCAACGGGTCGATCGCCACGAACAGGTAGCGCCGCCTGGTTTCGTCCTGCATTTGCGGCAGGTATTTGACGTCGATATGCAGGTAACCCGGCTCGCAGGCCCTGAACGGCTTGCGGGTCGGACGCGGCGCCTTCTCCACCAGATCACGCAGATTGCCGGCACCATGGCGGCGCAGACAGCGATCCGGTCCCGAGCGCGACACCTGCGGATTGAGGAACTCGCGAAGCGAGCCATTGCAGGCGCCATTGGTTCAAGCCCAATGGCGAGCGCCAACAGATCATCGAGCGACAGCAATAGGCTGCGGCGCAGCACAACCGCCACCGCCTCTTGCGCGGGCGTCAGCGTTCAGCGGGAAAACGATCCCCCGGACCGTTTTCTGTTCCGCCTCACTTTGCAGCCGGTGCGGCGTGTGGCTGCGGTCCTGCACGGTTGAGCGCTTGCGCCACGTCCAGATGGTCTGCCCGGTCGTGCCAAAACGCTCCGCCAGCACCCGGGCGGGTTCCGCGCTCGCCTGGATCATGGCCGGCACGCGTGGTGTCGTCGTCGCCTGCTTGTGAAGCGAAATCAGCATCCGACCCTCCCGAACGTCCCTCAGGATCGATCTTGCCATGAATAGCCCGGAACGGCGAGGCGCTGTGTGATCATCCGGGATGGAACATCTAGGAAACCAGGGGCACCTCACCCCCAACCCCCAGCCCCCTTTGCACAACCCGCCTTTAGGGCGAAAATGAAACCCGGAGTCTCGCTCAGGTTGGATAGAACTTGGGGGCAACGTCATGCCGTAGCTCGCGAAGAAAACTTGGATACACTCGAAAACCGCGTCCTACGCGCATACTGCGAGCTGGCAAGCTGGCACAGTCGCGACTATCTAGACAGAAACCAAACTAGGTCACATACCCATAAAAGGGATTCCCAAATCAGTTGAGGGGTGATTCACTCTCCGAGACAAGGAGATTGATATGGCGCGCTTTGATTTGACGGATTTTGAATGGTCGGTGATCCAGCCTTTGCTGCCGCAGAAGTCGCGCGGGGTGAAGCGGGTCGATGACCGCCGGGTGCTGAACGGGATATTCTGGCGGCTCAGGACCGGCGCGCCCTGGGCGGACATCCCGGCGCGCTACGGGCCGCACACGACCTGTGTCAACCGGTTCAACCGGTGGCGCAAAGCCGGGCAATGGGCACGCCTTCTGCAAGTGGTATCAGAGGCTTACGACGGCGACATCCAGATGATCGATTCCTCCTCGATCCGGGTCCGCCAGCACGCCGCCAATGGCCAAAAAAAACCGAGCGATCCGTCCTCAGGCGAAACTGTCCCCCGGACAGTTTCGTAATCCTTCGGACCATGGGCCGTTCGCGCGGCGGGCTGACCACCAAGATCCATGCGCTCGTCGATATTGCCGGCCGGCCGATCCGGCTGAAACTGACCGAAGGCCAGGCCCACGACGGTCGTTCGGCCGCCGATATGCTGGACGGCGTCGGCGCCGGGAACATCCTGCTCGCCGACCGCGCCTATGACAGCGACGCCCTGCGTGCGACCCTGCGCCAGCGCGGGGCCTCTGGGCCAATATCCGGCCGATGACCAATCGGGTGACGGCGCAGACCTTCAGCGCCTGGGTCTACCGGCAGCGCAATCAGGTCGAGCGGTTCTTCAACAAACTCAAACACTTCCGCGCAATCGCCACCCGTTACGACAAACGCGACGACAATTTCCTCGCCTCAATCCAACTCGCGTCCCTGCGGATATGGTTGCGAAGTTATGAGTCGGTGACCTAGAGCGGGCACGCGACGGGCGCTGCTTGTCGACGCATTTGGCAAGAATTGCGCTCGTTTCGCTCGCAATCTCGCGTCGCATGGGATCAGATTGGCCGAATAAGGCGTGACTCCAAACTTTGTTCTGCAGCAGAACGCTGACTACCATAAGGTTTGGACCTGTTGGCTTGAGCTATTGGATCAGGAGCGAACGAAAGACGATCTCTGGCGGTGGCAAACGCGCTCATGGGAGGAATACTGTTTACTTGCACTCATGGTCGCGATGATCGGTGACGCCAATGCTCAAATTGTAGCTTCTTCACCATTGTGGTTTCGGGATGAAAATCGCAAGGGTCGCTGGATTGAAGGAGATCCGCCACTGGGAGTAATTCACCTTTTTGATGCTGGTCTGGTTGTTGAAGTGACCAATAGCGATCGGGCCCACGCTTCGACCAATCTTGGTGCTCCAATTTGGCTGCGGATCGGACGGCTCGGTGACACGACCGGATTTCTTGTCTTAATTCCCGTCTGGCCAATCTGGAGCAAAGAGGGTGGACTTTGCCATGGGGAACTGGACGAGGTTGTGCATGTCATATCCCTAGCCAAGATGCAGGGTGGAGCAGTTGTCATTCGCCCCTCGACCGGACATGACGTGAGCGAAAGTGAGGAAGTTCAAGGCGCGCTCGTTATTACTCTTGGGACTGAAGGCGAGGCGCTTCGGAGCGCGCTAAGCGGGCTCACGCAATACCTTAATCGAGTGTTGCGTAGGAGTGTGGCATGAGACGTCGCATCGTCGGACTTGACCTCAACGGTCGTTATGATCTGGCAGCTCGAGATTGGATGGATGACGAAACATTCGAACTTTTGGAAATCCCGAAGATAATTAAGGGCGGTACGAAAGCCGATGTCGTCATCACGCTTGCCAACCGCCTAGCGCGTGATCTCTTCAATTTGAATCCCCCCGCCCATCACCCCGCGAATTGACCCGTGGCAATTCGCGGCCACGACGCTTGCCCGAATAGCCGGACGATCCGCCCCGCCGGTCGGCCAGCGCCTACCGCCCGTCACGCCGGAGGCGTGCTTACAGCACGACGCAGGCGCTTCGCGCCAACCCGCAGGCACGCGCCTGCCTCGCGCGAGGTCCCGTCAAGCCTGCCGGTTTGGCGATGTCGCGCACACGGCGCTGGCGAATGTCCCCCGGACATTCACCCCGGTGCTGCGCACCGT
>JAYTCN010000038.1:0-2347 GCA_043736475.1 Paracoccaceae bacterium | reverse complement strand
GCCTCGATCGCTACAAACAGATCTGAATTGCTGTGTTCGGAGCGGCGGCGGGGCATCAATGTGCCACCGCTGCCGCCACGGATTCGTCGATCATCCGCCCCTCGGCAAAGCGTGCCAGGGCAAATGGTGCCGCCAGCGCCCCCGGTTCGCCCCTGGCCAGCATCTCGGCCGTCGCCCAGCCCGACCCCGGAATCGCCTTGAACCCGCCGGTGCCCCAGCCGCAGTTGAGGAAAATCCCCGGAACCGGCGAATGCCCGATGATCGGCGAGCGGTCTCCGGTCATATCGACAATGCCGCCCCATTGCCGCAGCATTTTCAGCCGCGACAATACGGGCATGGTTTCGATCAGCGCCCGCACGGTTTCCTCGATATGGTGGAACGAGCCGCGCTGGGTGTAGTTGTTGAAACCGTCGGCGCCGCCGCCGATGACCATTTCGCCCTTGTCGGACTGGCTGACATAGCCGTGCACGGTATTGGCCATCACCACGCAGTCGAGCAAGGGCTTGATCGGCTCGGAAACCAGCGCCTGCAAGGCAACCGATTCAATCGGCAGCCGGAACCCTGCCAGTTCCGCCAGTACACCGGACGAGCCCGCCACAACAAAACACAGTTTCTTGCAATTGATTGCGCCTCTAGTGGTGTCGATCCCGGTCACGCCGCCGGCATCCCGTCGCACCGCGGTCACTTCGCATTGCTGGATGATATGGACGCCGAGATTGCTGACCGCCCTTGCATAGCCCCAGGCGACGGCATCGTGCCGCGCCGTGCCGCCGCGCGGCTGCCAAAGCCCGCCCAAAACCGGGTAGCGCGGGCCGCCGGTTTCGATGATCGGGGCAATTTGTTTGATCCGTGCAACACCGACCATTTCCGATTCGATGCCCGCAAGGCGGTTTGCCTGGGCAGTCCGCTGCCACGCCCGCAGCTCATGTTCGGTCTGTGCAAGCATCAGCACGCCGCGCGGACTGAACATCACGTTGTAATTCAGCTGCTGGCTCAGCGTCTCGTACAGCGAGCGCGCCTTTTCATAGATCGCGGCCGAGGAATCCTGCAGATAGTTCGACCGGATGATCGTGGTGTTGCGCCCGGTGTTGCCACCACCGAGCCAACCTTTTTCAACCACCGCCACATTGGTGATGCCGTGGTTTTTCGCCAGATAATACGCCGTCGCCAGCCCGTGCCCGCCGGCACCGACGATCACCACATCGTAGGCCGGTTCCGGTTCGGGCGCGGCCCAGGCACGTTCCCAGCCGCTATGCCAGCGGACCGCTTCCCGTGCGATGGCAAAGACCGAATAGCGTTTCATGGCCCGTGGCGACTCCGGATCGGTGCGACCATGTGATGCACCAGTCGTCATGCCAGGCCGCGTTGTCAAACGGCATTCAGAACACCGATCACGACATGGGCGCCAGTGCCGTTTCCGGCATTGCGACCTGCCGGGGCAAAAAGTTAGACTGCCACGACGAAATGTCGACAAGACGAAAGATCCGATGCTGTTTTGGCTGCTCGCAACCCTGCTGTTCCTGGCGTCAATGTTCGCGGTGTTGCGCCCGCTGTGGCGGCCGGCGAACGGTGCCGCGATCGGGCCCGCGAGTGACATCGAGGTTTACCGGGATCAACTCGCCGAAATTGACTCTGATCTGGAACGCGCGGTGATTTCCGCCACCGAGGCGCTGTCGGCGCGAACCGAAGTTTCGCGGCGCTTGCTCAGGGCCGTTGACCGGCTTGCGGTGGCGCCTGATGCCGCCGCCGCCGTCAGCCTGCCGGTGATTGCCGCTGCAACGACAGGCGTTTGCGCGCTATTGGTGGTCGGGCTTTATGGTCTTTTGGCGGCCCCGGGCACACCGGACTTGCCGCTGCGCCAGCGATTGTCCGATCTGGCGGAGCAGCGCGCGACGCGCCCGTCGCAGGACGCGGCCGAGCTGGCCGTTGCCGGAGCGGACGCCCGGGACCCGGCGCAATCCGAGGAAGGGCCCGACCCCGCCGATCTGGCGCTGGTCGGGCAGTTGGAGACCGCGCTGCAAGCCAGACCGGACGATCTGCGCGGGCATGAATTGCTGGCGCAGACCCAGTCGCAACTCGGCCTGTGGGCGAAAGCGCGAAAATCGCAGCAGCAGGTCATCGCGCTCAAGGACGGGGCGGCAACCGGTGCCGACTTTCTGGCGCTGGGCGAATATATGGTGCTGGCGACCGGTGGCTTTGTCTCGCCCGAGGCCGAGGCCGCGATCGCCGAATCTCTGTCGCGCGAGCCGGCCAGTCCGCGTGGACGCTATCTCTCCGGTCTTGCCCTGGCCCAGGGTGGCAGGCCCGATCTGGCGGTCCGGCTTTGGCAGGGCCTGCTGACCGAAGG
>JAYTCN010000037.1:0-5558 GCA_043736475.1 Paracoccaceae bacterium | reverse complement strand
TCGGTCTCGCCGGATCGGTGCGACATCACCGAGGTATAGCGCGCCCGATGCGCCATTTCGACCGCGGTCAGGGTTTCGGTCAGGGTGCCGATCTGGTTTACTTTCACCAGGATCGAATTGGCGATCCCCTCATTGATCCCTTTCGACAGCCGTTTGGGATTGGTCACGAACAAATCGTCGCCGACGAGTTGGGTTTTCGAACCGATCATGTCGGTCAGCAGCTTCCAGCCGTCCCAGTCGTCCTCGGCCATACCGTCCTCGATCGAGATGATCGGGTAATCGGCGGCGAGGCCGGCCAGGAATTTGGCATTCTCGGCCGATGTCATTTTTCTGCCCTCGCCCTTCATGTCATAGACGCCGCCCCGGAAATATTCCGTCGCGGCGCAGTCGAGGGCAAGATAGACTTCCTTGCCCGGTTTGTAACCGGCCTTCTCGATTGATTTCATAATGAAATCAATGGCGTCGCGGGTGGAGCTCAGGTTCGGGGCAAACCCGCCCTCATCACCGACAGCGGTGTTGTGCCCCGCCGAATGCAGCTCTTTCTTCAGGGTGTGGAAAATCTCCGATCCCATCCGCACCGCCTCGGCCAGCGACGTCGCCGCCACCGGCATCACCATGAATTCCTGAAAATCAATCGGGTTGTCGGCGTGTTCGCCGCCGTTGATGATGTTCATCATCGGCACCGGCAGGGTGCGGGCCTGGGTGCCGCCGACGTAGCGATACAGCGGCAGCGACACGAAATCGGCAGCCGCCTTGGCCACTGCCAGCGACACCCCCAAAATGGCATTGGCACCCAGACGGCCCTTGTTCTCGGTGCCATCCAGATCGATCATCGCCATGTCGATCAGCGCCTGCTCGGTGGAATCCAGCCCCAGCAGGGCGGCGGCAATTTCGCCGTTGACCGATTCAACCGCTTTCAGCACGCCCTTGCCCTTGTAGCGTTTGCCATCGCCATCGCGCAGTTCCACCGCCTCGTGCGCCCCGGTCGAAGCCCCCGATGGCACCGCCGCGCGGCCAAAGGAACCATCCTCCAGCGTCACATCAACCTCGACCGTCGGATTGCCCCGGCTGTCAAGAATTTCCCGGGCGGTGATGTCGATGATCGCACTCATGGTCTGGCTCCGGAATTGGCGGTTTCGCGCCCTCTATATCGGGCGACTTTCGTTTAGAAAAGCGGCTTTGCGGCGTTTGGCCCGACCCTCGGCCCAAATCACCCAGATACCGGCGATAACAAGCAGCGCCGACCCGGCAAGCATCGAAATGCTGATCCGCTCATGCAGCAGAAACCCGCCAATCAGCATGGCAAACAGAATGCGCGAATAGCGGAACGGGACCACGAACGACGCTTCGCCCTTGCGCAGCGCTATGGTCAAGGCAAAACCACCCAAAGTAGCGATCAAGATGACACAGCTATACAAGCCCAAGTCGACCGGATCGGGCACCACATAGCTGTGCCCTTGCACCTGCATCAACAAAACACCCGCCGGCAACGACACCAGGTTGCTGGCCAGCACCAATTCCGTGGTCGTTATCGAACGGGGAATGGTTCTGGTCGCAATGTCGCGCACGGCAACCGCCAATACCGTCAGCAGCGACAGAATTATCGCCGGTCGAAAACCGACTGCGCCCGGCTCGATAATCAGCAACACGCCGATCAAACCGGCCAGGGTACCGGCATATCGCACAATTCCGGGTCTTTCGCCCAGGTAAAACACCGCGCCAATCGTCACCGCCAAAGGCGTCGCCTGAAATATTGCCGAATGCAGCGACAACGGGTTGGCGATCAGGGCGGTGATACCAACAATGGTCGCGGCAAATTCGGCAACATTGCGCACGATCACGCTTGGCCTGAACATTTGCCTTGACCACAGGCGGTGCCCGCGCAGCAGCGCCCAGATCACAACCGCCAAAGTACCGATTGTGCAGGCAATTATCACCAATTCGCCGGGCGGAATGCGCGGGGCAAGGGTCTTGACCAGATAGTCTTCAAACGTGAAAACCGCCATGGCCAGCATGATCAGAACGCTGGCCGAAATGTTGTCTTGCCGTTGATCGGCGGCTGTCTGCGACGCAGGCATCACTGTTTGTCAGCCTTGCGCAATCCATAGAGTTCCAGCCGGTGGCCGCGCAGCTGATAGCCCAGTTTGGCGGCAATGCGCTCCTGCAGGGATTCGATCTCGGCATCGACAAATTCGATCACCTCGCCGGAATTCAGGTCGATCAGATGATCGTGGTGATCGCGCTCGGCGTCCTCATAGCGGGCGCGGCCGTCGCGGAATTCCAGCCGTTCCAGAATTCCCGCCTCCTCGAACAACTTGACGGTGCGATAGACCGTGGCGATGGAGATTTTCGGGTCGGCCAGCACGGCGCGCGAGTACAGTTCCTCGACATCGGGATGGTCGGTCGATTCACCCAGAACCCGGGCGATGACGCGACGCTGCTCGGTCATGCGCAGGCCGCCTGCTTCGCACCGTTCCATGATCGTCTCGCCCGCCATCAGCGCCTTCCCGTTTGCTGGCTATTTCGGGCTTTATTATCGCAGGAATGCCGCCAACGAAACCGGTTTCATTGGCGGTCGGTCCGGGCGCGGCGAAAATCATGACGCCGGTGCGCCGAGAGCAAATCAGGGAAAAGCGGGAACCGGTTTTCCCGGCCGATTTGCGTAAAAACAAATGGCTGGACCAGTTCGGGCGATTCTGTCATCGCCTGAACTGGTCTAGTTGTCGTAAGCGACCCGCTCCATGATTTTCAGGGCTTCGGCGCGATTGGCGGCAATCGCCGACAGCGGCAGGTCATCGGCGCTAAAATCACCCCAGCTCGCGACCAGCGCCGAGCGCGCAACACCCGCCGCCAGCGGAAATTCATGGTTCCGCCCGGCGTACTGCGCCTGGGCCGAAGGCGAAACCAGAAATTCCATCAGTTTCAAGGCGCTATCGCGGTTCGGCGCCGATTTGGTCATCGCCATGCCCGAAATGTTGAGATGGGTGCCGCCGTCGGCGAAACGCGGATAGATGATGCGGATGGCATTGGCCCATTCGGCTTGCTCGGCATCCGCCAGCATCTGCCCGACATAATAGGTGTTGCCCAGGGCGATGTCGCAAACGCCGGCCCAGATCGCCTTGGCCTGATCGCGGTCACCGCCTTCGGGCTTTTGCGCCAGATTGGCTTTCAAACCCGCGGCCCAGGCCTCGGCCGCCGCGACGCCGTGATGGCCGATGGCCGCCGACAGCAAGGCGATATTGTAATTGTGCAGCCCCGAACGGGTGCAGATGCGGCCCTGCCATTTCGGATCGGCCAGATCCTCGTAAGTGGTCACCGCGCCATCGGCCACCCGGTCGCGCGAGGCATAGATCACCCGCGCCCGCGCCGTGACGCCAAACCACATGTCGGCGGGATCGCGGAATTCGGCGGCAATGGCCGCCTCGATGATGTCCGACTGCACCGCCTGGGTCACGCCGGCATCGACGATGGCAGCGAGATTGGCAATATCGGTGGTCAAGATCAGGTCGGCCGGCGAGCGGTCGCCCTCGGCCTGCAAGCGCTCGATCATGCCCTTTTCCAGGAACACAATATTCACCGCTATGCCGGTTTCCGCCGTGAAGGCATCGAGGATTGGCTGGATCAATTCGGGCTGCCGCGCCGAATAGAGATTGACTTCCTGCGCCAGCCCCGGCGCGGCACCGGCCAGCAAAACAACGGCAATCGCGCCCTGAGCGAATTGAAACATCGGCGAATCCCTCCCAAACAAGCTGGGCGGAATTAGCCTGACCAAAATACTCGGGTCAATACCTGATTAAACTGCTCGGAAATTATTTCCACGGTTTTTCCTCGGCCTTGGCCCGGTCCCACAAAGCGTCCATTTCTGCCAGCGACGCGGCGGCGAAATCCGTTCCGGCCAAGCCCAGCAAGTCTTCGACCCGCCCGAACCGGCGGCTGAATTTGGCATTGGCCCCGCGCAGGGCCGCCTCGGGGTCGATGCCCAGGTGCCGGGCCAGATTGGCCATCACGAACATCATGTCGCCGAATTCCTCGGTGATTTCGGCTGGCGAAAGGCGGTCGCGCGCCTCGGCCAATTCGCCCGCCTCCTCGACCAGCTTGTCGACGACACAACCGATTTCCGGCCAGTCAAACCCCACCCGCGCCGCCCGGTTCTGCAACTTGATCGCCCGGGTCAGCGCCGGCAGCCCGGCGGCAACCCCGTCGAGAACCCGGCCCCGGCGCTCGCCCGCCTTCGCCTTTTCCCAGTCCTGCACCTGCTGGGCGGCGCTCTTGGCGCGGCTCTCGGTGCCGAACACATGCGGATGCCGGGCGATCATCTTGTCGGCAATGCCTTGCACCACATCGGCAAAACCGAACAGCTCGGCCTCGGCCGCCATTTGCGCGTGATAGACCACCTGCAACAACAGATCGCCCAGTTCGCCCGGCAATTCGTCCATCGCCCCGCGTTCGATGGCATCGGCCACCTCATAGGCTTCCTCGATCGTATAGGGGGCAATGCTGGAAAAATCCTGCTCGATATCCCACGGACAGCCGGTTTTGCGGTCGCGCAACCGGCGCATGATTTCCAGCAACCGCTCCAGTCCGGCATCCCGGTTTCGGACGACAAGGTCGGATTGCGCTTTCGGCAGCGGGTGTTGGGTCATGCCTGACCCTAGGCAATCCCCGGCCAAGAGAAAAGCCGCATTGACGAAACCACGCCGACACCGCCTAATCAGCGCCACCCCAGCGGAGCGAACATGCCTGTCATCAACCGGATTGCCGATTTTGCCGACGACATGAAAGCATGGCGGCGGCACCTGCACATGCGCCCCGAAACCCTGCTCGATACCGTCGATACCGCCGCTTTCGTCACCGGCAAATTGCGCGACATGGCGGTGGACGAAATCCATGGCGGCATCGCCCGGAACGGTCTGGTCGCCATCATCACCGGCAATGGCGGCCCCGGGCCGACCATCGGCCTGCGCGCCGACATGGACGCCCTGCCGATCATCGAGGCCGGCACCCGCGACTGGAAATCGCAAACCATCGGCAAGATGCACGCCTGCGGTCACGACGGCCACACCACCATGCTGCTTGGCGCGGCGCGCTATCTGGCCGAAACCCGCAATTTCGCCGGCCGGGTGGCGCTGATCTTCCAGCCGGGCGAGGAAGGCGCAGCCGGCGGCCGCATCATGTGCGAGGAAGGCATCATGCAGCGTTTCGGCATCGGCCAAGTCTACGCCCTGCACAACTGGCCGAACATGGCCGAGGCCACGTTCGGCATGACCGCTGGCCCGACGATGGCGGCCGCCGATGTGTTCGACATCGCCATTACCGGCAAGGGCGCGCACGCCGCCTATCCGCACCTGTCGGTCGATCCGGTCAATGTCGCCGTGCACATGGCCCAAGCGATCAATTCGATCGCCGCCCGTGCGGTCAATCCGCTCGACAATGTGGTGATCTCGATCACCAATATCCACGCCGGCCGGATTCACAACGTTATCCCGGGCGAAGCGGTGCTGACGGGCACGGTCCGCACCCTGCGCGACCAGGTCCGCCACGACATCCGCGCCCGTATC
>JAYTCN010000036.1:0-2351 GCA_043736475.1 Paracoccaceae bacterium | reverse complement strand
TTCGGGCGCAAGCCGCCCGCTGGCGGGGGATTTTGGGATGAGAATCCTGGTATTGATGTGTTTGCTTTTGGCCGCCGCGCCGGGTTGCGGCGTCAAGGGCGACCCGTTGCCCCCGGCTGAAAGTACGTCCTGAAATGTCGAAATTGCGCCTGACCTATCTGATCCTGGCCTTGGTCGGCACCATCGTGCCACTGGCGCATTTCATGGGCTGGTTTGCGCTGACCGGCGGCTCGCTGACCGGATTGTTCGCCGCATGGTTCGAGAATGCCGCGGTGGCAGGGCTGGCCTGGGATCTGATGATTGCAAGCACGGTCCTGTCGATCTTCATGATCTATGAATCGGTGGTGAAGCGAGACTATCTGCCCTTGATCTGCCTGCCCGCAATCGGCGCGGCAGGCTTGTCCTGCGCCTTGCCGCTGTATTTGTTCCTGCGTTCGCGTCCGGTGCAATAGCGATGGATCATTTTCGGTACCGCGAAGGCTTGCTGCATGCCGAAGAGGTTTCGATCGCCGAGATTGCCGCTGCAATTGGTACGCCGTTCTATGTCTACTCCACGGCCACCCTGACGCGCCATTTCCGCCTGTTTGAAGAAGCCTTGGCCGGTATGCCGCATTTGGTGTGCTACGCGATGAAAGCCAATTCCAACCAGGCCGTGATCAAATTGCTGGCGTCATTGGGTGCGGGGATGGATGTGGTTTCGGGCGGTGAATATGCGCGTGCCAGGGCCGCAGGTGTGGCGGGTGATCGGATCGTGTTTTCCGGCGTGGGCAAGACCCGCGCCGAAATGCGGATGGTGTTGCAGGGGGGAATTCGACAGGTCAATGTCGAGAGTGAACCCGAGCTCGTCGCCTTGAGCGAGGTGGCCGCGTCGCTGGGCCTGACGGTGCCAATCACCATTCGGGTGAACCCCGACGTTGATGCCAAGACGCATGCCAAAATCGCCACCGGGAAATCCGAGAACAAATTCGGCATTCCGATCGCCCGCGCCCGCGACGTTTACGCCCATGCCGCCCGGTTGCCGGGGATTGATGTTGTCGGCATCGATGTTCACATCGGATCGCAACTGACCGATCTGGCCCCTTACGACGCAGCTTTCGGCATGGTGGCGGAATTGACCACCGCCCTGCGAGCCGACGGGCATAACATCCGGCGGCTCGATCTGGGCGGGGGGCTGGGTATTCCCTACAAAAGATCCAACGATGCGCCGCCACTGCCGCTGGACTATGGCGACGTCATCCGGCGAACGGTCGGCCATCTGGGCTGCGAGATAGAAATCGAGCCGGGTCGGCTGATCGCGGGCAATGCCGGTCTGCTGGTCGCGCAGGTGATCTATCGCAAATCTGGTCAAGGGCGCGATTTCCTGATTGTCGATGCGGCGATGAATGACCTGATCCGGCCCGCAATGTATGAAGCGCACCACGATATCGTTCCGGTTATCGAGCCGGCGCCGGGGGCGGAACTGCTACCGATCGATGTGGTCGGGCCCGTCTGCGAAAGCGGCGATACCTTTGCAACGCAACGTGAGTTGCCGATGGTCCATGACGGGGAACTGGTCGCCTTCCGGTCTGCCGGTGCCTATGGCGCCGTGATGGCATCGGAATACAACTCGCGGCCATTGATCCCGGAAGTGATGGTGAACGGTGATCAATTTGCTGTTGTACGGGCGCGTCCGACCTATCAGGACATGATAGATCGCGATACACTGCCTGACTGGATGCACTAGGGCCTTGTTCAAAGCCCGCCGGTCGGAGATCAGATGGCAGAGCGGCAATCCCTGAATTGGCGCAACCAGCCTGCGGACATACGTACTGCGCGGGCAGCCCTGAGCGAACGCATCAAACTGACACGCGCTGCCGTCGGGGCCGAGCGTTTCGCCCGTGCGTTCTGGCCGCTGTGGACGCTGGTGTTCGTCTTCGCAACATTCCTGATGTTCGATGTCGTCGGACTGTTTTCCGCGTTTTGGGCAAGAATCGCGGTCGCGGGCTTTGTTTTGGCGGCGTTGTTTCTTGCGGGACTGGCGCTGCGGAAATTCCGTTGGCCCAGGCTGATTGACGCCGAAAACCGCATCGACGATTCCCTGCCGGGGCGGCCTTTGGCGGCAATGAGTGATACGATGGTGCTGGGCAAGGATGATCCGGCCGCGCTGCGCGTCTGGTCGGCGCATCTGCGGCGGATGGCAGAAGCCGCCCTGCGTGCCAAAACGGCTGTACCGGATTTGCGATTGGCCCGGCACGACCCCTGGGCAATCCGGCTGGCCGGAGTTCTGGCGATTGCCGCCGCCGCGCTGTTTGCCCGGGGCGACGGCGTTGCGTCGCTGGAAAATGCGCTTTTGCCCGGGCCGGAAACTTTGG
>JAYTCN010000035.1:0-2353 GCA_043736475.1 Paracoccaceae bacterium | reverse complement strand
GGATAGGACACGCGGTCGCTTGGTCTGGGTCGATATCATCGGGCGAAGGGTTCAGGCTTTCGATCCGGCATCTGGCATGCGCCAGATCTGGCCAACGGCTCGGCGACCGACATCCATCGGTTTGCGCGCAGATCGCGGGGCAATCCTTGGGATGGAGCGGCACATTTGCTTGTGGGATTGGCAAAGCGTTCCAATTCCAGTCGTCGAAGTTGAACCGCAACTGCCAGCCAACCGCCTGAACGAGGGTGTCGTCGGGCCCGACGGGGCCTTTTGGGTCGGCACAATGCAGAACAACATCAACGACGACGACAGCCCACGCGACATTTCAGCTGATACAGGCTCCATTTATCGCTACACAGCGGAAGGCGGACTGCGGCAAGTCAGTAATGACCGCTTTGGGATTACCAACACATTCGCATTTCCAAGTAGGGGCGAACTTCTCACTGCGGACACATTGGCGAACACGATCTATTCCTATCAGATTGGCCCGGAAGGCCAACTTTCGGGCCGACGACTGGTGATGTCTGGCTTTCCACGCGGCCTGCCCGATGGGTCCTGCCTGGATGCAGAAGGGCGGCTTTGGACTGCCCGTGTGGCCGGGGGCAGTTGCCTGACCCGCCTCAGCGCAGATGGGCGCGTTGACAAGGTGGTGGAACTTCCCTGTTCCTGGCCCACCAGTTGCACCTTTGGCGGTCCCGACCTTGCAACGCTTTACGTGACCTCGGCCCGTTTTACCCTGACTGCCGATCAACTGGCCGCGAACCCGCAAGAGGGCGGGCTTTTCGCCCTGAACCCTGACGTTCAAGGCCGCGCCGCAAATTTGTTCGGAGCCAGCACATGAAAATCGTGGACCTGCGCGCGACCACCGTTTCCGTCCCACTTGAGGCACCGCTGCGCCACGCGAACGGCGCCCATTGGGGACGCTTTATCCGAACGATTGTAGAGGTGGTCTGCGACAACGGTTTCCCACGGCTGTTCCGGCCCCTTGTGAAGGCGGACCTGCTCATCCTCGACGGCTGGGGCCCCGACCTCCTGACCGCCGGTCAGCGCCGTGATCTCATGGAAATCGTCGAGGACCGCCAAGGCCGCGGATCAATCCTGATCACCAGCCAGTTGCCGGTCACAGCATGGCACGCCGTGATCGATGAACCCACATTTGCCGATGCCATCCTCGACCGGCTGGTCCACAACGCCCATCGCCTGGAACTGGACGGCCATTCGATGCGACGGTCCGGCAGCCCTTCCGAAAACGTTGACGCAGGCAAAAGAGCCTGACATCAAAACCCATGCCTCTGCGGCAACGATCCTCAGGTGGCCGGATACTCCGGAATGGCTGACCGGATGTTGTTGGAACGACCGGCCGGATCGGTCGGAATGCGCAAACATCAGCGAATATGTCCGCGACTTGATCCGGCGCGACAAAGAACGGGCCTTGGTCCTGTCGCGGTTTGGTGCCGCTCCTTTGATAGCATATCATGCAACAAAGGAGATGAACTATGGGAACAGGCAGAACGGATGAATCGATACGACGACCTATACTTTCTACTCAGGCGCAGTTTTAGCGAATCTTGCCACCGGCATCGTCGGTTTTCCAGGAAATGGCTCGCTGACCGACACGCTCGTTTCGATTGGGAACATCTTAACCGGTGCGGGTGCCGACATTGTCACTGGAAGCGCGGCTTCGAACCTGATCAATACTGGAAGTGGTAACGACCGGCTGATAGGCGGCTGGGGTGCAGATACGCTCATCGGCGGACTTGGAAGCGACGTGTTCGTTTTCCGCAAAACAATCGACTCGTTTGGATCATCTCGCGATGTCATTCGTTCTGATGGAACAAGCTCCGCTTTTCTCGACGCTGGCGCGTCCCTTGGTGACCGCATCGATGTTTCTGAGATTGATGCTAACGCCACGGCACTCGGAAACCAGATATTCCGGTTTGGATTGACTGGCGTGGCGACACTTTCGCTTGCAGAAGAAGGCACGAACACGATTGTTCGTGGCAACATTGACTATGACGCCGAGTATGAATTTCAGTTGGTGATCGAAGATGGAGCGGTGCGGGCCTCGGCCTATACCGCAGCCGATTTCATCCTTTAATGTTCAATTGGAACACCGTTTTCGTGCTTCTATGGCCAACACTGCAAGGTCGCGGTAGCGTGCCATGGCCTTCGGGCTGGACGAGACCGGATTGATCTCGAATGCTTGCAGCGCGGCGATGTCGCCCGCCACGGCCAAGGCCACGATCTGCGCCAACTTGGCACGGAACCGGGCGTGGGTCGGTTTGGA
Source organism: Paracoccaceae bacterium (assembly GCA_043736475.1). Classification (GTDB taxonomy): domain Bacteria; phylum Pseudomonadota; class Alphaproteobacteria; order Rhodobacterales; family Rhodobacteraceae; genus JANMOK01. Next base: position 66 of record JAYTCN010000035.1, on the reverse strand, counting down.
GAAATCTGGCGGCTGCGGCAAGGCGCCGGTCTGCGCCTGATCGACGATGGCTTTGCGTTTGCCGAT
>JAYTCN010000034.1:0-13354 GCA_043736475.1 Paracoccaceae bacterium | reverse complement strand
TTTATCGCTCAGAACCAGCAATAGCCCTGTGCGCACAGGGACAAAATCTACACACGGGACACTCATTAAGCGTCCCTGCGCGCCCTTGCCATTAACCGCGCAAATGGGGCGCGAACATGGCTTGGGGCGGGCAAATAAAAGATTGTTTCAAGGCCAATTCAGGCAATCTGGCCGTCGATCGGCTCAATCAGTTCCCGACTGTCGTGGCGGGTGCCGTTGATCTTGCGCGAGACGCGGCGAAACGTCAGCGCATCTTCCGGCGCCGGTCGCATCAGTGATGACGCACCGGGTCCGGCCTCGCCCAGCCACAGCGGAAAGTCAGCCCGGTCGATGATCACCGGCATCCGGTGATGCAGCGCCGACATCGGCTTGTTGGCGGCGCAGGTGACCACGGCCACGGTCTGGTGCGACTGCCCATCGGGCGCTTTCCAAGCCGTCCAGACCCCGCCAAACGCCATCAACCCGCCGCCAGATGGCTGCATGAACCACGGATCGCGGCCCTTGTCGGCGGCGATGGTCCATTCGTAAAAACCGCTGGCCGCAATCAGGCAGCGCCGATGGCGGCAAGCCTCGCGGAAGGCAGGTTTTTCGGCGATTCCCTCGGAGCGGGCATTGATGATCAAAGGCCCGTCGTTCGGGGTCTTGTACCAGTGCGGCAGAAACCCCCAACGCATCCAGCGCAGATTGCGGCCGCCATCGCTGGCCGCCGCCACCGGGATCATCTGGGTCGGACAGACGTTCCAGCGCGGTTCCTGCGGCGGCAGGTTGGTCACCGTCGCGTCAAAAAACAGGACCATGTCCTGCGGTAAAGTCATGGCAATACGACCGCACATCGGGCAGTTGTAGCGGCAAGTTGGCGGCAACTCAAATCCGTCGGGCGCGACTTTGGACCCGAAGGCGGAGAAACTGAATCTTGTCAGACAAAATTTTGCCGATGATCGAAAACGGCGTTCCCGGCATTGCGAATTCTCGCGGCCCGACTTTTCGCAGCACGGGTCGACCGGTCGTCGGACGGTCTTGCACAACATCCAGAACCCGCGGAAATGCCGTGCCTGCCGAAAACGCTCGCTCCGAAAACACCGGTTCGCAGTAGGCCAGAACCCGGGCATGTTTGCGACCGAAACCAAACCTTTCGCCTCGGCGCAGCGTATGGAATAACGCGCCAACTGCAAACTGATCTGGCCATAACCCATGAACCCCCTGCGCGGCATCGCCCTCAAAGTTGCATCGGTATTCGTGTTCGTCGCCATGGCGACCTGCATCAAATCCGTTGCCGATGCGGTTCCGGCTGGCGAACTGGTGTTTTTTCGCTCGTTTTTCGCCATCCCTGTCACCCTGGCATGGTTGGTCTGGAAAGCCGATCTTGCCGAGGGGCTGCGCACCAAAGACCCGTTGGGGCATCTGTGGCGCGGGCTGGTCGGCACGTCCGCCATGGCGTTGGGCTTTACCGCGCTTGGCTTGCTGCCGCTGCCCGAGGCCACCGCCATCGGCTATGCCGCGCCATTGCTGGCGGTGATCTTTGCCGCGATGTTTTTGAACGAGCGCGTCCGGGCTTTCCGGATGACCGCTGTCCTGGTTGGATTGGTCGGGGTAACCATCGTCTTGTCGCCACGGCTGTCGATCAATTCGCTCGAGGCGGTTTCGCAACGCGAAACCCTGGGGGCCATCTGCGCATTGATGGGGGCGGTTTTTGGTGCCCTGGCGACGATTTTCGTCCGAAAACTCATCCTGCACGAATCAACGGCAGCGATCGTTTTCTATTTTTCCCTCAGTTCTTCGGCACTTGCACTGTTAACTTTGCCGCTCGGCTGGGTTTGGCCGAATTTGTTTCAGGCGGCGATTCTGATCGCGGCCGGGGTTTTTGGCGGATTCGGGCAGGTGCTTTTGACCGCCAGCTATCGCCATGCCGAAACCGCCGTCATCGCGCCGTTCGAATATGTCTCGATGCTGCTTGCGTTGGGAGTCGGCTATCTTGTTTTTTCAGAAATACCCACATTTACAATGCTTTGCGGCGCATTGTTGATCATATCAGCCGGTCTGTTCATCATCTGGCGCGAACGCCAATTGGGCATTGAACGCGCCAATGCCCGCAAAGCGATGACCCCGCAGGGTTGATATTGCCGCCACACATCCGGCAGAAAAGCACATGTATATCTACAAGATTCTGCGTGCCCCAGAATGGGCGGAATTTCAGGTTATGGGTGTGACCCATGGCGTACCTGTTGATATTTCTGACGGATTCATACATTTTTCTACTGCGGCGCAGCTGGGTGGAACGGCGCGCCGGCATTTCGGGGGCAATACGGATCTGATGTTAGTGTGTGTTGAGGCCAACCGGCTGGGGTCCGGTTTGGTCTGGGAAGTGTCTCGCGGCAACGCGTTGTTCCCACATCTTTATGCCCCGCTTCAGCTGTCCGACATCGTTTGGGCACGGCCAGTCTTAACCGGCCCCGATGGCCATGTCATGCCGGAGGGCGTGACATGATTAACGCCTTTGAGCGCATGGCCATGCCGTTGTTGGCGCGGATCGATCCCGAAAGGGCGCATTCGCTGGCGATCCATGGCTTGAAACTGGGGCTGGCGCCAACACCCGGACCTTTGTCGTCGGGCCGATTACAAACCGACCTCGCCGGCATCATCCTGCCCAATCCGGTCGGGCTTGCCGCCGGGTTTGACAAAAACGCCGAGGCCGTGGCGCCGTTGCTGCGGTCCGGGTTCGGTTTCATCGAGGTTGGTGCCGTCACCCCGGTCCGCCAGGATGGCAATCCCAAACCTCGATTGTTCCGCTTGCCCGAAGACCGGGCCGCGATCAACCGGTTCGGCTTCAACTCGCTGGGCATGTTGCCGGTGGCACTGCGGCTGTCACGGCGGCCGTCGTTCGGAATCGTCGGTGTCAATCTGGGTGCCAACAAGGACAGCCCCGACCGGATCGCCGATTTCGTCCGGGTTCTGGGCTCGGTCGGGCCGTTTTGCGATTTTGCGACGATCAATATCTCGTCGCCCAACACCGAAAAGCTGCGCGACCTGCAGCACCCGAAGATCCTCGAACAATTGCTGAACCGGGTGATGGAGATGCGCGACACGCTGGAAACGCGCATTCCGATATTCCTGAAAATTTCGCCCGATCTGACCGATGACGAGCTGGAGGGCATCGCCGACGTGTCGATGAGTTCGGGCGTTTCGGGCATCGTCTGCACCAACACGACGACGCAGCGCGGCAAATTGATCAGCGACAACAAGGAACAGCGCGGCGGGCTTTCCGGCGAGCCGCTGTTCGAACTTTCGACTCGGGTTTTGGCCAAGATGTACCGGCTGACCGAAGGCGAAGTGCCATTGATCGGCGTTGGCGGTGTCAGCAATGCCGAGCAGGCCTATGCCAAGATCAAGGCGGGTGCGACGGCGATCCAGTTGTACACGGCCATGGTCTACAAGGGCACCGGTCTGGCCAATCGCATTGCATCGGGCCTGCATCACCTGCTGACGGTCGATGGTCACGATTCGGTTGCCGACGCGGTGGGCAGCGGCGCGCGCGCGTGGCTTTAGCCCCGGAACCGCCGCTTCGCGACCTCGGCCAAGAACCATGGCACTATTGCCGCGTCGCCTCACATTCATCGGATGCCGCATCGGGCAGTTCATCAGGGCATTGAATTTGTTATCAAACAGGTGTCATATTCGTTTCGGGTGGGACCGCTGAAACAACCAGGCGCATGGAACCATGTCCGGCCATCTGATCATTCTGAATCTAATCGGTGGCATCGCGTTGCTGCTGTGGGGCACCCAGATGGTGCAAACCGGCATCCTGCGCGGCTATGGTGCCGAACTGCGCGCCCTGATCGGCCGCATCGCCGGTCGCCCGGTGCTGTCGGTTGCCACCGGCACAATCACCTCGATGGCACTGCAAAGCGCCACCGCAACCGCATTGTTGCTGACCACCCTGACCAGTCGCGGCCTGGTTGCTTTGCCCGAGGCACTGGCCCTGATGCTGGGTGCCGATCTTGGCACGACTCTTGTTGTGCAGGCGCTGTCGTTCAACCTGCGGTTTCTGATCCCGCTTTTGTTGCTGGCGGGTGTCATCACTGCCCGGATCGGCGACGGCAGGCCGAAGCAGATCGGCCGGATTCTGGTCGGTTTCGCGCTGATATTGCTGGCACTGGGCATGATTGTCGCCGCCTCCGATCCGCTGCGCGACAACCCAGGGGTAGCCCAGATCCTGATCTGGCTCGGCAATGATGCCATCCTTGCCGTGGCAACCGGAGCGCTGCTGGCCTGGCTGATGCACTCGAGCGTCGCCTTCGTCCTGTTTGCCGTTTCGTTGACGACAAGCGGCGTTATCGGGCTGCCGCTGGCCTTGCTGCTGGTGCTGGGGGCGAATCTGGGGGCCGGAATGATTCCGTTGGGACTGACGCTGCGCAGCCCGATGTCAGCCCGGCGGGTGCTGTGGGGAAATCTTGGGTTCCGCGCCGTTGGCGTTGTTGCCGTTCTGGTGCTGATCGACCCGGTCACCCGCTGGATCGGGCTGACCAGCGGCGATCCTGCCCGCCAGATCGCGCATTTCCACACGCTGTTCAATCTCGCGCTTGTCGTGGTTTTCCTGCCGCTGACCGGCATCGTCGCCCGACAGCTCGACGCCTTGTTGCCCGACCGGGCTGACGAAAACGGCCTGCCCCGGCTTGACCTGCTGGATGCCGGTCTGCACGACCGGCCGGCGCTGGCGTTGAACGCCGCCACCCGCGCATTGATGCAATTGTCCGACAAGGTCGAACTGATGTTGCGCGAGGCGATCCTGACCTTCCTCGACCGCGACGCGAAACGCATAAACTATGTCGCCGGTCTGGAAGAGGAAGTTGACACCGAACAGGAAGAGATCAAACTCTACCTGGCCCGGCAGATGCAGCACGGCCTTGACGCCAAACAAAGCGCCAAGGTGCTGGAGCTGGTGCTGTTCACCACCAACCTCGAGCATATCGGCGACATCATCGACAAGGGCCTGCTGCGTCTGGCCAGCAAAAAACAACGGCACGGGTTGCGGTTTTCCGACGCTGGCTGGGCCGATATCCAGGCTTTTCATGCGGTGATCGCCGAACAGATGAAACTGGCGATGACGGTTTTTGTCTCGCGCGATGTTGATATGGCGCGCGATCTGGTCACCCGCAAAGACTGGCTGCGCGGCGAAGAACTCAAAGCGACGGAACGGCACTTCGAGCGGTTGCGCGCGGGCATGAAGGAAACGATCGAGACCAGCGCGCTGCATCTTGATGTCTTGCGCGACCTCAAGCGCATCAATGCCCACCTGACCACCGTGGCCTATCCGATCCTCGAACCGGCCGGAGCATTGAGCGGCTCGCGGTTGACAGCACAACCGGCACCACCGGCCGCGCCGGGCAAGAGCCGCCGTGCCTACAAGGCCGGTTGACGGTCGGCCGAAGCCTCCAGTTTCGGATAATGCAGCCACAAGGTCACTGCCCGGGCGATATAGGATAGCATCAGCGCCGCCCAGATGCCGTGGTTGCCCCAGATTGCGCCCAACATCCACAGGGCCGCAGCGAAAATTGCCATCGCGATGATCGCGCCATTGCGCATGTCGCGGGTGCGGGTAGCGCCGATGAAAATACCATCGAGCATCCAGCAGGCCAGCCCGACGAACGGGGCGATCACCATCCACGGCAGATAGTGCGCGGCCGCCTCGCGCACGGCGATGGCCGGCGTGATGAACCGGATCGCCGCCGGGCCGAAAGCCAGAAAAGACATGGCCAGCAGAAGCACGAAAGCAGCGCCCCAGATGCTGGTCATCACTGCCCCTTTCCGCCGGCTGGCCCGCGAACCGGCGCCGACCGCCTGGCCAACCAGCGACTCGGCGGCGAAGGCAAACCCGTCGAGCGCGTAGGCAAAAACGGCCAGGAACTGCAACAGGATCTGGTTGGCATCCAGGGTGACATCGCCAAAGGCGGCGCCAAAAAACGTCAGCGCGGTGAACGAGAAGGTCAACAGGGTGGTCCGGATCATGATGTCGCCGTTGACGGCCGCCATCCGGCCCAGCCTGCCGGCCTGCAAGATACGGCTCCAGTCGTGCCATTGACCGCCGGCAAACGCGCCGCGGCACAGCCAGAGGCCAAGGCCCAGCCCGGACCATTCGGCAACCAGAGTTGCGATTCCGAGGTCGGCAACGCCCCAGCCGAAACCCAGCCCTGCCAAAGCGGCGATCAGCACCCCGCGCACCAGGATTGCCGAGGTCTCGGTCAAATCGCGCGCCCCGCGGGCCTGCGCCACCAGCCCGCAGGTGCCCATGCGCAAGAAGCCGAATATCCAATAGCTCGATGACAGGATCACCCCGCCGATAGCAACGGCGCCAATCGGACCGGCCTTTCCCAACTGACCGATCACCGCGGTATCGGCCAGCGACAGCAGCGGCACGGTCAGGTTGGCCAACGGGATCGGCAGCGCGATCGCCTACACCCGCCGGTGGCTGATGCTGTCGGGCGTTATCGCCTCATTCATGCGACGCAGGCATCAGGAAATGTCCGGTTGCCTGGGCGAACAGCCGCGCCCGGTTATCTTGCCAGGCCTCGACATGCACCGACGCATAGCGCCGACCCGACCGGTTGATCCGTGCCCGGGCAAAGGCATCGCGCGGCAGGCCGCTGCGCAGGTAATCGACGGTGAAATCAATGGTCTTTGGCAAAGCTGGAAAGGCGCCGTTTTCAATCAGGTCTGCCCCGTCGGCCCCGCTTTCCATCTGGTCCCAGACCTGGCTCCAATGCAGTTCCATGATCGCGGAAATTTCCAGAAACGCGCCAACCGCGCCGCCATGCAGCGCCGGCAAAAGCGGGTTTCCGATCAGCTTGGGCGAAAAATGCAGATGCGCCGTCAGCTCGTCGCCGCGCCGGTCAAAGGTGACGCCCAGGGTCCGGATATAGGGGATCGCCTCGGCCAGTTTTTGCAAAGCGGAGTTTCGCCGGCGCTGGACGACTTCGACGGATTCGGGACGACCGCGCACCATCAGGCCGAACCTTTTTGTGGCGCGAGGTCAACGGTGAATGCCGCCGCGGCGCTAGCCACCGGGCCGTCGCCGGTTTCATCCCAGGCTTCCGCCCGGACAAAGGCGATCGAGCGGGTCATCTTGTAACATTCGGCGCGGGCCCGGATCGGCTGCCCGGCGGTCGCGGCCCGCATATAGTCGATGCGCAGGTCAAGGGTTGCCGTGCTGATTGCGGCATCCGGATGCAGCATCACCGCCGCTCCGGCGCAACTGTCGAGCAATGCCGTCACCACCCCACCATGAAAAACACCGGTCGCCGGGTCGCCAACGAACCTGTCGTCGTAGTCAATTTTCATCTCGGCGCTGCCCTCGCCAATCGCCACAAGGTCGATACCCAGAAAAGCGGCATGCGGCATGGCGGCGACAAATTGTCGGGCAATGCGCAAATTCCAGTTTTCGCCCGTGTTTTTGCCGTTCATCCAGCGACCCGTCCTGCTTGCGTAACAAATTGTTCTTGCTTGCCAATCAAGAACCCGACGAAAAAGACCCGGACGCGCCACCCGAATAATTTGCCTGGCTTGTCGCAGTCTCTGCCAGCGTAAACCCGCACCTTGAACGATTCAACGGGATACCTTACGTTAACGTCAATTGAAATCATCATCCAAGCATAGCGAACATGACACAAAACGACCTCAACACTATTGGAGAAATGTGCACCACTTTTGCCGTAACGCCGCGCACACTCCGCTTTTACGAGGCGAAAGAATTGCTGTTTCCGATCCGGGAAGGGCAGAAACGCCTGTTCACCAAACGCGACCGGGCGCGATTGAAATTGATTTTGCAGGGCAAGCGTTTTGGCTTCAGCCTCGAAGACATCCGCCAATTGCTCAATCTTTACGATATTGGCGACCAGCAAATAACACAGATCGGGCGGACGGTCGAAATAGGTCGTCAACGTTTGTCTGCGATGGAATCGCAGCGCGCCGAACTGGACCTGGCGATCGACGAGCTGCGCGAGCAGTTGGTTTGGGGCGAGAGTGTTCTCGCGGAAAAAGGCGTGACCCGCGCCGCATGAACCAAAGAGGGAGTATTTTGTGCCCATATACAGCGCTCCTCTGAAAGATTTTGCGTTTGTCCTGCATGACGTACTCGGAATTTCGGCGAGCGAAATCCCCGGCTATGCCGACCTCGACCGCGATTTTACCGGTGCGGTGCTCGAGGAGGCCGGGAAAATTGCCTCGCAGGTCCTTGCCCCGCTGAACGCAGTCGGCGACCGCGAAGGCTGTCGGCTTGAAAACGGCGTCGTCCGCACCCCGACCGGTTTCAAAGCCGGGTTCGATGCCCTGCGCGAGGGCGGCTGGACCGGGCTTGATTGCGACCCGGAATATGGCGGCCAGGGCGTGCCCTATGTGCTGCATACCGCCGTCGGCGAGATGCTGACCAGCGCCAATATGGCGTTGCAGATGTATCCCGGCCTGACCCATGGCGCGGTTGCCGCGATCCACGCCCACGGGTCGGCCGAGCAAAAATCGACATACCTGCCCAGAATGGTGTCGTGCCGATGGACCGGCACCATGAACCTGACCGAGCCGCATTGCGGCACCGATCTGGGGCTGTTGCGAACGAAGGCCGAACCGCAAGCCGACGGCAGTCACAAGATCAGCGGCCAGAAGATTTTCATCTCGGCCGGCGAGCACGACATGGCCGAAAACATCATCCATCTGGTACTGGCGAAAATCCCCGGCGGACCGGAAGGGGTGAAAGGCATCTCGCTGTTCATCGTGCCGAAATTTCTGGTGAACGCCGACGGCACCCCAGGCGCACGCAACGCGCTCGCCGTTGGCAAGATCGAAGAAAAAATGGGCATCCACGGCAATTCGACCTGTGTGATGAATTATGACGGGGCGACCGGCTGGCTGCTGGGCGAGGCGCACAAGGGTCTGCGCGCCATGTTCACCATGATGAACGAGGCCCGGCTGGCGGTGGGCCTGCAAGGTCTGGGCCAGGCCTCGGTCGCTTACCAGAACGCGGTCATCTATGCCCGTGACCGCCTGCAAGGCCGCGATGTGGTTTCCGAGGCCAACCCCGATGGTCCTGCCGACCCGCTGATCGTGCATCCCGACATCCGCCGCAACCTGATGGAACAGAAAGCCTTCATTGAAGGCGCGCGCGCCTTTGCCCTGTGGAGTGCCATGCAGATCGACCGGCATTCGCGGTTGCATGATGCCGGCGCCGAGGGAATGATCTCGCTGCTGACCCCGGTTCTGAAAGGGTTCTTCACCGACAAGGGCTTTGATATGACCATTGCCGCCCAGCAAGTTTTCGGCGGCCATGGCTATGTCGAGGAAACCGGCATGGCCCAGTTCGCCCGCGATGCCCGCATTGCCATGATTTACGAGGGTGCCAATGGCGTGCAGGCGCTGGATCTGGTCGGTCGCAAACTCGGCAGCGACGGCGGCAAGCATGTGATGGCGTTTTTCGAAATGGTGAAAGGATTCATCAAGGAAAACGAAGGCGACGCGGCGCTGAAGGCCGATTTCCTCGACCCGCTGAAAGCCGCCTCGAAAGACCTGCAGGCGGCGGCGATGTTCTTTGTCGCCAACGGGCTGAAAGACCCGCATGCGGCCCTGGCCGGTTCGACCGACTTTCTCCACCTGTTCGGACATACCTGTCTGGGTCTGTTCTGGGCAAGAATGGCGAAGGCGTCGCTGACGGCCCTGACTTCCGGAGTCGACGACAGGGATTTCCACCAAACCAAACTGGCCACCGGACGGTTTTACATGCAACGCTGCCTGCCGGAAACCGCGCTGCGGCTGGCCCGGATCAATTCGGGTGCAGCGCCGGTAATGGCGCTGGCAGCGGACCAGTTCTGATGGGCAAATCCATGCCCCTGCCGGTGCGGCGGCAGATGAACCTGAGCCAAACCGCCTATGCAAGGCTGCGGGCGCTGAATGGCACCTGCGGTTTGGCCAACAACTATCTGCTCACCGTGTTATTGGAACGGCTCGACAGCTTTGCCGACGCGCAGAAACTCGACACGGCGTTTCGCGAATTCATTGCCGAATACGGTGCCCCAGACCCCGGAAAGACCATGTGATGGCCGACTACAAGCTGTACTGCTTCGCCCAATCCGGCAATGCCTACAAGGCGGCGCTGATGCTCAACCTGATCGACGCCGATTGGAAGCCGCTGTTCGTCGATTTCTTCAACGGCGGCTCGAAAACCCCGGAATATCTGGCAATCAACGAAATGGGCGAGGTGCCGGTGCTGGTGGACGGGACCGTCCAGCTGAGCCAGTCGGGCGTCATCCTCGATTATCTGTCATCGAAGAACGGCAAGTTCGGCGCCACTTCGGCCGAACACCGGCGCGAGATCATGCGCTGGATCCTGTGGGACAACCACAAGCTGACGGCCAATATTGCCACCGCCCGGTCGATGATGAACTTCCTTGCCCCGGAAAAGCGCAAGCAGGAGGTGATCGATTTCCTGCTTGGCCGGGCTAAAACCGCGATGAAAGTGCTCGATACCCGGCTGGCAACCCAGCGCTGGATCGTCGGCGATGCGATGACCACCGCCGACCTGTCCTGCGTTGGCTATCTGTATTTCACCGATGAATTCACCGCCGACATGGCGCTTTTCCCCCATATCTCCCGCTGGCGCGACGCCATTGCCGCCCTGCCCGGCTGGAAACACCCCTATGACCTGATGCCGGGCCACCCGTTGCCCGCCGTCGCCTGAACCGGAGGTTCACATGTCTGACGCTTTCATCTATGACGCGATCCGCAGCCCGCGTGGCAAGGGCCGTCCCGATGGCTCATTGCACGAAGTCACCGCCGTGCGGTTGTCGGCTGAAGTGCTCAACACCCTGAAATCGCGCAATAATCTGGATACGGATCTGATCGAGGACGTGATCTGGGGCAATGTCACCCAAGTGGGCGAACAGGGCGGCTGCCTCGCCCGTTCCGCCGTACTCTATTCCAACTTCTCCGAACGCGCCCCCGGCCTGTCGATCAACCGCTTCTGCGCTTCGGGCATGGAAGCGGTCAATCTGGCCGCCAATCAGGTGAAAGCCGGAGCCGGACGGGCCTATGTCGCCGGCGGGGTCGAAATGATGGGACGGGTGCCGATGGGCAGCGACGGGGCGGCGATAGCGGTCGATCCCTATCTGGCGATGAAAACCTATTTCGTGCCGCAGGGCATTTCCGCCGACATCATCGCCACCGAATACGGTTTCAGCCGCGACGACGTGGACGCCTATGCGGTCGAGAGCCAGAAACGCGCGGCTGCGGCCTGGGCCGAGGGCCGCTTCGCCGGATCGGTGGTGCCGATCAACGACCAGAACGGCCTGCCGATCATCAGCCGCGACGAATACATGCGCCCCGGCACCGACATGCAGTCGCTCGGCGCCCTGAACCCGGCGTTCCAGATGATGGGCGAGGTGATGCCGGGTTTCGATGCGGTGGCCAAACTCAAGTATCCGCATCTCGAACGCATCAACCACGTCCACCACGCCGGCAATTCTTCCGGTATTGTCGATGGCGCCGCCGCGCTGCTGATCGGCGACGCCGCTTTCGGCAAGGCCAACGGCCTCAAACCGCGCGCCCGCATTCGCGCCACCGCCAAGATCGGCACCGATCCGACCATCATGCTGACCGGCCCGGTGCCGGTGACCGAGAAAATCCTGCGCGACGCCGGAATGTCGATCAAGGACATCGACCTGTTCGAAGTCAACGAAGCTTTCGCCGCCGTGGTGCTGCGCTTCATGCAGGCGTTTGCGGTCGATCATGCCCGGGTCAACGTCAACGGCGGTGCCATCGCCATGGGTCATCCCTTGGGCGCCACCGGGGCGATGATCATCGGCACGGCGCTCGACGAGCTGGAACGCAGCGGCAGGGGAACCGCTCTGGCAACTTTGTGCGTGGCCTCCGGCATGGGTGCCGCCACGATTATCGAGAGGGTGTGATGCCGAAAATTGACCCTGCCAAAGCCGAAAAACGCAACGGCAGCACCTACCCCGAGCCCCACGCCAAGGCGATGAAAAAGCGTTGGGTGCGGCGGCTGGGCGACCTTGCCGGGTTGACCCAATTCGGCGTCAATCTGGTCACGCTGGAACCCGGGGGCAAATCGTCGCTGCGCCACTGGCACGCGCAGGAGGACGAATTTCTTTACGTCACCGAAGGTGAATTTGTCCTGGTCGAGGATGAAGGCGAAACATCGCTGCGTCCCGGCGACATGGCCGGGTTCAAAGCCGGCGTCGCCAACGGCCACCACCTTCTCAATCGCAGCGGCCAGCCCGCCAGTTTTCTGGTTGTCGGCACCCGCGCGCCCAACGAGACGGTGGAATATTCCGACGTTGATCTGGTCGCCCAGCGCAAGGACGGGCGCGGCTGGTTCACTAATCGCAATGGCAAGTTCCTGAAGGAAGCGTGAGATGACCAATTTCACCACCACCATCGACGCCGACGGCGTTGCAATCATTTCCTGGGACCAGCCGGGCACCAGCCTGAATGTCCTGACGCTAGAAGGGCTGGCCGATCTTGACGCCGCATTCACTGCGGCTCTGGCCGACCCCGAAGTCAAGGGCATCATCCTGACTTCGGCGAAAAAGGATTTTGCCGGGGGCATGGATCTCAACGTCATTGCCCAGATGAAGGCCGATGCCGGTGACAATCCGGCGCTGGGATTATTCAACGGAACCATGGCGATGCACGCCGTTCTGCGCAAAATTGAACGCGCGGGCATGGACCAAAAAACCCTCAAAGGCGGCAAGCCCACCGCTTGGGCCTGCCCCGGCACCAGCGCCGGCATCGGCACCGAGATGGGGCTTGCCTGCCACCGCCGCTTTGTCGCCGACAATCCAAAGGCAAAAATCGGCCTACCGGAAATCCTGGTCGGCATTTTTCCCGGCGCAGGCGGTACCACCCGGGTCAGCCGGATGATGGATATCATGTCCGCCGCGCCGATCCTGCTCGAAGGCAAGATGCTCGACCCGGCCAAGGCCAAGGCGGGCGGCCTGATCGACGAAGTCGTGCCGGCAGGCGAATTGCTGGCCCGCGCCAAGGCCTGGGTACTGGCGGCAAAAGACGCCGACATCATCAAGCCCTGGGACGCGAAAGGCTACAAATACCCCGGCGGCGCCCCCTATCACCCGGCGGGCTACATGACGTTTGCCGGTGCTTCGGCGATGGTGCACGGCAAGACCCAAGGGGTCTATCCGGCGGCCAGGGCCATGCTGTCGGCAATTTACGAGGGCGCGCTGGTGCCGTTTGATTCGGCGCTGCGGATTGAAGCCCGCTGGTTCACCTCGGTGCTGATGAACCCGTCGTCGGCCGCCATGATCCGCTCGCTGTTCATCAACAAGGGGGCGCTGGAAAAAGG
>JAYTCN010000033.1:0-2356 GCA_043736475.1 Paracoccaceae bacterium | reverse complement strand
GCGAAAACGGCGCGGGCAAGTCAACCCTGGTCAAAGTGCTGACCGGGATTTACCAGCCGGACGCGGGAGTGATTTCGGTGAATGGCGTGGTGGTGCATTTTGCCACCGCCCATGCCGCCAGTGACCATGGCATCACCGCCATTCATCAGGAAACCGTGTTGTTTGACGAGTTGTCGGTGGCCGAGAATATTTTTCTTGGCCATGCGCCGCGCAAACGCGGGCTGATCGACTGGAAGGCGATGAATGCGCGGGCGCGGGATTTGCTGGGATCGATCGGGGCCAGCCTCGATCCGGCGCTGCCGCTGAAGGAACTGGGGATTGCCAGCAAGCATCTGGTGGCGATAGCGCGGGCCTTGTCGGCCGATGCATCGGTGGTGATCATGGATGAGCCGACGGCGGCGCTTTCCTATAAGGAAATCAACGAGATATACGAACTTGTCGAGAAACTGAAGGCGCAGGGCAAGGCGATATTGTTCATCAGCCACAAGTTCGACGAGATTTTCCGCATCGCCGACCGTTATACGGTTTTTCGCGACGGCGAGATGGTGGGTCAGGGGCGGATTGCCGAGACCAACACGAATGATCTGGTGCGCTTGATGGTCGGTCGCCCGGTCGATCAGGTTTTCCCGAAACGGGCGCACAAGATCGGCGAGCCGGTGCTGACGGTTGCGGGTTATGACCATCCGACCGAGTTTGCCGACATTGGTTTTACCCTTAGGAAGGGCGAGATACTCGGCCTGTATGGTTTGGTCGGGGCCGGGCGCAGCGAGTTTTGTCAGGCGTTGTTCGGGGTGACAAAGCCGTCGAAGGGTGTGGTGAAAATCGACGGGCAGATTGCGGTGATCCGCTCGCCTGCGGAAGCGATAGGCAAGGGCATCGTTTATGTGCCGGAGGAACGCGGGCGGCAGGGAACAGTCAGCGGGTTGCCGATATTCCAGAATATAACGCTGCCGTCGTTGTCGCGCACTTCGCGCAAGGGGTTTTTGCGATTGGCCGAGGAGTTTGCGCTGGCACGGGAATATACCACCAGGCTGGATTTGCGTGCGGCATCGCTGGATCAGCCGGTTGGCAACCTGTCGGGCGGCAACCAGCAAAAGGTGGTGATCGCCAAATGGCTGGCGACGCAGCCGAAAGTCATCGTGCTCGACGAGCCGACCAAGGGGATCGACATCGGCTCGAAGGCGGCGGTGCATGCGTTCATGGCCGAACTGGCGGCGCAGGGGATGAGCATTTTGATGGTTTCGTCGGAAATACCGGAGATTCTGGGCATGGCGGACCGGGCGATTGTGCTGCGCGAGGGAAGAATGGTGGCGGAACTGGAGGGTGCGGCAATGAACGCCGAGGCTTTGGTGCGGGCAGCCGCCGGAATTGCGGAAGCGGCATGATGTGGGACCGGATCAAACGCTCGCGCGAGGTGATGCTGGCGGCGGCGATTGTGGCGTTGATCGGCCTGATTGCGACCCGGTTTCCGGGGTTTGCAGCGCCCGGAAATCTGGCGTCGGTGTTCAACGATTCGGCAATATTGATCATCCTGGCCTTGGGCCAGATGGCGGTGATCCTGTCGCGGTGTATTGACCTTTCGGTCGCGGCAAATCTTGCGCTTTGCGGCATGGCCGTGGCGCTGTTGAACGGCGCAATGCCCGCGATGCCGGTGATCGGGCTGGTGGCGATTGCGGTGGCTTTGGGTGCCGCATTGGGTGCGGTGAACGGTCTGCTGGTCTGGAAGCTGGATATTCCGCCGATCGTGGTCACTTTGGGCACTATGACGATTTTTCGCGGCGTCATCTTCCTGATTTCCGGCGGCGAATGGGTGAACGCGCATGAGATGAGCGACGGGTTCAAAGCGATACCGCGAGCGGTGTTTCTGGGGCTGCCGGTGCTGTCGTGGCTGGCGATTGGCGTGGTTGCTGTCATGGCGGTTGTGATGACCCGGCTGCCGTTTGGCCGGGCATTGTATGCCACCGGCGGCAATCCGAACGCGGCGGTTTATGCCGGGATTGATGTCGGGCGGACGCGGTTTTGGGCATTTTGCCTGTCGGGCGCATTGGCGGGGTTGAGCGGGTATTTGTGGGTCGCGCGGTATGCGGTCGCCTATGTCGATATCGCCCCGGGGTTCGAGCTGGATGTGGTCGCGGCCTGCGTGATTGGCGGGATATCGATTGCCGGCGGCATTGGCTCGGTTGGCGGCGCGGTTTTGGGGGCGCTGTTTCTGGGCGTGATCAAGAACGCGCTGCCGGTGGTGCATATCTCGCCGTTCTGGCAACTGGCGATTTCGGGCACGGCGATCATTGTCGCCGTCGCCCTGAACGCGCGGGCAGAACGGCGCAAGGGGCGGATCATCTTGCGGCGGGCTGAG
>JAYTCN010000032.1:0-5620 GCA_043736475.1 Paracoccaceae bacterium | reverse complement strand
CCCAGGTCTCGGGCACTTCCATTGCGAATTGCTCAAAGATGTCGGCGCGATACAGCAGGCCCATCGGACCGGAATCCCACGGAATACCGTAAACCGCGTCGCCGTCGCTGACCGATTTCCAGGTCCAGTCGATGAACAGGTCCTTGACGGCGTTGGCTCCGGTCGGACCCATATCGGCAAGGACATTCAGCGCCCGGAAGCTCGAAATCGAATTGAATTCCATCTGGGCCACGTCCGGCAGGCCGGTGCCGGCGGTAATCGCGTTGCGCAGCTTCACGTAATGCGGCCCGCCCTGGCCGACGTTCTCGACCTTGACCTTGATATTGGGGAATTTCTCCTCGAACTTTTTCGCCATCAGATCGGTGCCCGGCGCCCAGGCCCAGCAGGTCAGGTTGACCACGTCCTGGGCAAAAGCGGCACCGGCAAGGCCGCCGAGCATCGGCAGTGCCGATCCGGCAGCGGCCGTTTTCAGGAAGTCGCGCCGCCCGAGACCAAAGGTCATCGGCGGCGATTCAAATTTGTTGGCCATTCGCGTTGTCCTCCCAGACTGATTTTTGCTGCCGACCACTCATTGTCGCTGTTCTCCAGCGATTCTTGGACGCAGCCGACAAGGAAGCATATCCTTCGTGGCTGCACCTCTGGTCGTTGCCTGGGATACGGTGCAACTTGCGCGGATTATTGTCAATTGGCATTCAATCTTGTCCACCGCGAGCTGCTGGTCTTGAGCCGGTCTCGGGATAGAAACCGGGTTTGGCGCGACGAAGCGGATCGCGTGGCGAAGGCGGGCCGGACCGAGGGCAAGCCGCCGACGTTGGCCGCCATGCAGCGGATGCGGCATGCGCTTCGGCAGGTGCCCAACCTGGCGGAGACCGGCGACCTGCCGGAATTTGGCCGCATGCCCCGGCACCGGCATTCCGCGCATCCGAAGCGAAAATGTGATGGTGTCAGCGACCGTCATCGGGGGGGTCGGCGCCTGGCGCTGGAGCACCATGCCAGTGGCGTGGCAAATCCTTCATTCAAGGCGGCAGGGCCATCCTCAGACAGGCGATCTGCATGCCGGCAGGCGTCGCCATTCGCTTCAACCGACCCCGCAAGGCAAAATACGACGCCCTCCGCGCGAAAGCAAAGCCCGCCAAACTCGCCATAACCGCAGGCATGCGACGCATCATCACAATCGCCAACGCTCGGCTCGGAGATAACCGGAAATGGACGGGAACCATGGCTTGACCAAGACGGATACCCTAGCCGGCGACCTGCGGCACCTTTCCTGCCAGGAGGACGGCATCGACAGGCAGGTCAATTCCCTTGAGCCTCTTGGTTACAACGCCCGAGGCGGGCACTGGCCGGCCTGCGGCCAGGTATGTAGCCGCGCTGACCAGCACCTCGCCGGCCTTCGCGGCAGCGGCGAGTCGTGCCAGAAGGTTAACGTCAAGCCCAAAGGCGCTGATCCCCTGCATCTGTCCTCCCGGGGCGGCGACGGTGCCAATAAAGATCGTGCCGGAATGCGCAGCCATGCCGACCGGCGCGGGAGCTTCGCCGCGCTGCGCGAAAATCCGCGATGCCATCTCGGCGGCTTGCAGCGCCTTGCCGGCATGGTTGCTGCCGACAAAGCCCGGCGGCCAAACTGCAAAGACCGAGTCGCCCTGGTACTCGAGCACGAAGCCGTCGGTTTCTTGCAGGATGCGAACGACGTCGCCCCTCATCGCCATCACCAGTTTCGCAAAGTTCGCGGGCGTCGTCCGGGCCGATAGCTCGACCGAATTGCGAATGTCGACCATCATCATCGACATCGGCACCTCGGCACCGCCCGGAAAGGCATCGAGAAAGCCGTCGCAGGCGTTGCAGTAATTGGCGTTGCGATCGGAGGCGTGCAGGCCCCGCATTCGGAGCAGCCAGCCGCCGAGGCCACCGAAGGGCGCCATGCAGAGCTTGCAGCGAGGGCTGCCAGGCAGCATCTTGTGGCGCCACTGTTTTCCGGCAAGGACCGGATGCCCTTCGGCGAAAACCTGATGCCACAGGGATTCGTTGCCCTTGTGCTGGATCAAAGACGACATTCCGTTTCTCCCCATTGTCAAATCAAACGTGCATTCATTTCTTTTTCAGAAGCGACCCGGGTGTCGCCGAGACATCGAGGCATTGCTGGTCGGCCCGCAGCGTCGCGGCGCTTGAGCATACGGCGGTTCCAAACAGATAGGTCTCGCCCGCGATGACGGTGAACTCCGGCAGGATCCCGCGATAGAGCACCTGAAGATTGTCGCCCTTCTTGAACGGCCACTTGCCGGGGACAGTCTGCGCGCCGGTCAGCTGGTCGCGCAACCGGATCGCCGGGAGCGTGACGACAATCCCGGCCTCGAGCTGCGCGTCGGCGAGTCCGTCGGGTCGGCGGTCAAGGCTCAGAACATGGTCATAATCAGGACCAAACGCCAATGCCTCGAAGGGGCTGCTTGCAAGACGGCCGGTCTGGAGGTTCGTCATGTGCGCCTCGCCACCCTTGCCGAACAAAAGATAGGTGGCGAAATCCGGCATTTGCAGGTTGTGGGCGAAGGGGCGAAAGGTGACGATCCGCTCAACGGTCGCCGCAAAATCTTTGATGAGCGGAATGACCCGGTCCGGACTCCACGGGTAGAAGTGGGGATTTGCTTCTTCCTCATCGTCGAAAGGTGGAAGGCCCTGGAAGATTTTGGCCCTGTAGGACCGTTTGCGACCGCAGGCCAGGTCGGGAACCGTGAAGCGGTCGTGTTCGTCGTTCGACAGCACGAACCAGTCCTTCGGGTTCTTGCGCCGCGCCTTGTCGAGCTTTTGTGAAACCCAGTCGGGCAGGCTGACCTCGAAGACCAACTGGTACTTGTGTTCCTCCATGTAGAATTGGGTCATGTGCACGGCAAAGACCGTCTCGTGCCCAACCAGCGTCATCGCGTGCTGGTGCGGCATGTTGTCAAGACGCGGTCGAAGCATCGTGTCACGCTCCATGTCCATGTCCATGCGCATGTTCCTCCGCTTGTCATGCTTGCCCTTGCATTCGTCGCAGCCGCAATCGTCATCATGCGCGACATCAAGGGCATTCTTCGTGCCTGCGCCGGCCGCAGGCATGTGCATGTGTTCGTCGTGCGGCATCCCGGCGTTTCCCTCTGCTGTGGTCCGCCCGTTCCGGCGGCGGATCGCGCGGTCGTTACATCGGCGGCACGATCCCGTGCCGTGCCATCACAGCCTGCGCGGCTGTGCTGGCGGTCTTGGACAGAACCTTTATCAGAGTATGGAGCATCTGTCCGCTACCACTCTCGCTCAACCAAGGATTCTGCGTTGTCGAGATCAGAAAGCTTATCGGCATGTTGGGTTGCGGAACGACGCCGGCGCGCGCGGCGAATGCCGAGACGAAGTCCTGGCCATAAGTGTCCGGCGCGAAACTCGACGAGGTGACAAACATCGGCGTGGTGGGCACGATGCCACCGTTGAACGATTGCAGGCTGAGCCGACGGAAGATGAAGTCATTCATTTCGTTCATCAGCGCAGCATCGGCGTTCAGCCCCTGTGCGGTGATGAAGTTGAATGCATAAGTCACAATCGTCAGGTCCGGACCCATTTCGGAAAACAGCGCGAAGAGGTTCGGGGCGTCGATCAGAGCGCCGACGAGGTCCTCGTTCTCCAGCGGCACGATCTGGTTCGCGATGATCGCCTTCTGCGCGGCTATATCGGCGACTGTGGTGCCCGCCGCCATCTCGATTGGCAAGCGCTGGAAGGTCGTAACCGTGAAGTCCGGCGCTTCAAGCCCCACAAGTGCGGCGTAGAAACGCTTGCTGTTGAAAATGCAGCGCGCAAGCAGGTCGCCATAGCCCGAACGGTCGGTACGGATGATCCGGTGCGAGAGATAGACAGCGGCCGCTGCGGCGCCCGGTTTTGAGCCCTCGATTCCATAGACCCCGACGGTGGGATCAATGCCGCCATGGTAGACCACCGGCGCCTTGAAGGAGATCGTGTCGCGCATGGCACCGTTCCGATAGCAGAGCGCGCCCGCAGGGTAGGGGATAAAGCCCGCCTTGTGCGGATCGACGGTTATTGAGTCGGCCTTTGGCAAAGCAAGGTACTGCCGCATCACGAAGTCGCTGAACATGATCCCGGGCGCGTTGCGCCCGTCGCCCAGCATCAATGCCTGCCAGGCGTCCTGTTCGGTCGTCGTGGTGTTGCCCGGATCAGCCGCGGTCTCGCGCGAGTCATCCCCGTCCGGCCTCTCCCCGGCACGCGGCTCGCGCAGGATCGAGGCGAAATAACCCCCCCAGGCGGCATCAGCATGAATCGAGAACTCGAGTCCCATCGCCCGGTACTCGTCGCGGATACTGATGATCTCGGAAAGCGGATCGACCGCACTTTCCTCGGTCGAACCCAGCACGGCGGTCACCTGCATGACCGGCTGGCGTTCTTCCAGGCAGCGGTCAAGTTCGGCGCGCAGCTTGACTGTGTCCATTCGCCCGCAAAGATCAACTGGCATCAGCCGGAGCGCCGCGCGCCCCAGCCCCATCATCGCCATCGACTTGGGCCAGGAATAGTGCGCCGTCGCGGGTGCCAGCAGCACCGGGGCCGGGATGTCGCCCATGAAACGGCGATGGAATTCGACAAGGCCAAGGGCCTGCACCGAAACCTTGCCAAGCGACGCCTCGATCAAAGCCGGGTCGATCCCTGCGGTCCGCGCGATGCGGGGCGAAAGGCCGAGCACCTCGTCGATCGGCAGGTTAAGGAGTTGCCACGGTTCAAGTTCGAGCAACCGCGTGCGCTGACCGTCAAGCAGCCGCACTGTCATATTTCGGGCCCCGGCAAGCACCGGATCACTGCGGACGGCTTCGGCGAACGCGATCGCCATGTATTTGGTGTTTCGCGAGGCCCAGACGCTTTCTGCATTGGCGACTGTGCCGTCGCAGGTGATGTGGCCCCAGGGCCTTGTCGCGCCGTTTTCGACGGCATCGGTGTCGGGCAGCGCATAACCCAGCATCCGGCACAGGTCGTTGCCGACCTCGATTTCGAACAGAGTGGTAGCGGGCGAGGCCTCGGCCGCCACGTTGTTCTGGTTGTAAAGCAGCGCCGCGATATAGCCGACGACCGCTGGCAAGGACTGGTCCCAATACATGTGCGAGACATTGCGGTAACTCGACAAAGGGATCGATCCGCGCAGGTAATGCAGCATTTCGTCAAGGCGCTCGCCGATGAAGGCCTCCGACATCTGCACTGCTTTACCGCGGTGCTCGGCGTAAATGCGCGGATCGTCGGGCATGTAGGCGCGGCGCGACCCGACATTGTGGTCGATCGCCCTGCGCACCAGCCGCTGCAACATCCCGGCATTCTCGCCCTTGGGGCCGAGGAACCAGGTCTCGGGAGTTCGGTCGCCGACCCTGTCGAGAGACAGCCGCATTTCCTGCTGCGCATTGGTCAACGATGACAGCAGCGTTCGATAATCGGACCGTTTCATCCGGATCCACGACCTTTTTCATTCCCACGGGAAGAAATGCTAATCGTTTTGGTTAATGGCCGTCCACTGGAATTCTGCCGGTCGTTTGAAAAATCGTCGCCATGACGGCGGAAATGAACCTGTGACAGCTATGCTGGACGTAAATTGCTTGGCCAAAACCGTACA
>JAYTCN010000031.1:0-5628 GCA_043736475.1 Paracoccaceae bacterium | reverse complement strand
GCCTGCTTTGATGAGTGCACTGGCTTGGGCGTTTGAAGACAGCGACCTTCCGTGGAAGGTTGATGTGGTGGACCTGCAAACCCTGTCGCCAAGCTTTCGCGCCGCGATTGAGGCGGAACTGGTGCGGCTGGTGGTTGATGGGGCGGGGCGGTGATGGAGTTGCTAAGACTTGGCGAGCATTGCCTGAAGATCGGTAGCGGAGCAACTCCAAGAGGCGGCAAGGAAGCATAACTAGGGCAAGGGCCGTTTTCTCTGATCCGTAGCCAAAACGTTCATAACGAAGGTTTCTCGCACGGCGGACTGGCTTTCATTTCGGTTGAACAGGCAGACAAGCTTTCAAATGTCGAAGTGAGACAAGGAGACGTGCTGTTGAATATCACAGGCGACAGCGTCGCCCGTGTCTGTCAAGTTGACCCTTCGGTCCTGCCCGCCCGTGTCAATCAGCATGTCGCAATTATCCGTCCGAACCCACAGGTAATTCCCGCCCGCTTCCTCAGTTACTATTTGGCGACCAACGAAATGCAATCACACATGCTAGGGCTTGCAGGTGCGGGTGCAACGAGAAATGCGCTTACCAAGGCGATGATTGAAAAGTTCGATGTGCCATCGCTCCCCCTTGCCGATCAACGCGCCATAGCCGCCACCCTCGGGGCACTCGACGACAAGATCGAATTGAACCGGCGGATGAACCAGACGCTGGAGGCGATGGCGCGGGCGATCTTCAAGGACTGGTTCGTCGATTTCGGCCCGACCCGGGCGAAGATGGAAGGCCGCGCGCCCTATCTCGCGCCGGAGGTGTGGCAGTTGTTTCCGGAGCGGCTGGATGATGCGGGGAAGCCGGAGGGGTGGCAACACGATCAACTGGGCAACCTACTTGAAGTTTTCGAAACGGGTGGCAGGCCAAAAGGCGGTGTCTCGGCGTATCACAGCGGCGTTCCGAGTGTTGGCGCTGAAAGCATTGTGGGGCTAGGAAAATTCGATTTTGGCAAGACAAAATTTGTCCCTGAGGATTTCTTTGTTTCCATGCGAAAGGGGCACGTGAAGTCACGGGATGTCTTGCTCTACAAGGATGGCGGAAAACCCGGCTTGTTTGAACCACATGTAACTTTGTTCGGAGATGGTTTTCCGTTTGAGAGGTTTGCGATCAACGAGCATGTTTATCGAATGCGCGCCGTGGAATCGTTCGGACAGAATTGCCTATACTTCTGGCTTACAACCGAATCTGTCGAGGCGGAAATGAGGGTCAAGGGTACCGGTGTTGCGATCCCCGGTCTGAACTCAACACAAGCCAAATCGCTCTCGGTTTTGGTCCCCAGCAGCGGCTTGGCCAAGCAATTGGACGCCATCCTTGAACAATTCGTCAGCCGAGTTTTAGCAAACTGCAACGAGTCCAAAACCCTCGCCGCCACCCGTGATCTCCTTCTCCCCAAACTCATGTCCGGCGAAATCCGCGTCAAGGATGCGGAAAAGGTTGCGGGGTTGGCTCTGTGAAAGTCCTGTTCCTTGATGAATCCGGCGACCACAACCTGTCCGTGGTCGACCCGCAATATCCTGTTTTCGTCTTGGGCGGGGTCATCATTGACAAAGACTATGCCACCGGCCCGCTAACCGACGCTTTGAATGCCTTCAAACGAGAAATGTTCGGACGCACTGACATCATCCTGCACACGGCCGACATCACCCGCAACCGCAACGGCTTTGAAGCGCTGAAGAATGCGGCATTCCGGAGCAGGTTCTATGATCGCCTGAATGAACTCATTGCTGTGATGAAGTTTTCCGTCGTCGCTTGCGCTATTCGCAAGGACGAACATCTGAGCCGCTATGGCGTCGCGGCCCTCGATCCCTACCTTCTTAGCCTCGACATCCTGGTGGAGCGGTTTTGCTTTGACGTCGGCAAGGTCAGCGGCGGCGGGCTGGTCGTTGCCGAAAAACGCGATCCGACGCTGGACCGGGAACTGGATCTGGCCTGGTTGAACCTCAAGATTCAAGGCACCGGGTATCTTCAGGCCAAAGACATTGAAGACCGGATCTTGGCCCTCAACCTACGGGCCAAGAGTGACAATATCGCGGGCCTGCAATTGGCCGATCTCGTGGTTCCCCTTTCGGGCGCCACGTTCTGGGTAAGGCGGACAAGGAAGGCTGGCGGATCGTGGAGCAGAAATTCCGCCGCAACCGTAATGGGAAAATCGAAGGATATGGCCTTGTCACATTGCCAAAATGATTGGGGCCAGCCCCCGCTACGCAGTGACCAGCCCACTGCCGGTATATTTGCACGCGAGCGCGTTTTGTCAAGCACCTTGGGTTGGAGCCGCTGATGGCCTTCCTCGCCGAAGCCGAGATCGAAACGCTGGTGCTCAACCAACTGGGCGGCCTCGGCTATGCCATCGCGTCCGACGCCGAGATCGGCCCGGATGGCAAGGCGCCCGAACGCGAGGCCCATGCCGATGTCATCCTGACCAGACGGCTGACGGCGGCAATCGCCCGGCTGAACCCATTCATCCCGCCGGAAGCGCGTGAGGATGCGTTGCGCAAGGTGCTGGCGACCGAGATGCCCTCGCTGGTCGAGGAGAACCGCCGTCTGCACCGGCTGCTGGTCGAGGGCGTCGCGGTCGAGTTCCATACCGAGGACGGCACGATCAGGGGCGACAAGGCGCGTCTGATCGACTTTGACGATCTCGGCGCCAACGACTGGCTGGCGACCGGCCAGTTCACCGTGATTGCCGGCAAGGTCAACCGGCGGCCCGACATTGTGGTGTTCGTCAACGGGCTGCCGCTCGGTGTGATCGAACTGAAAGCCCCCGGTGGCGAAAGCGCGACTGTTGGCAGTGCCCACAACCAGTTGCAGACCTACAAGGCCCAGATACCGGCGCTGTTTCGCAGCAACGCCGTCCTGATCACCTCGGATGGTCTGACGGCGCGGATCGGCTCGCTGACCGCCGATCAGGAACGCTTCATGCCGTGGCGGACCATCGACGGCACGGTGATTGTCGCCAAGGGCCAGCCGGAACTGGCGACCCTGATCGAAGGGGTGTTTGAGCGGCAAAGGTTTCTGCAACTGCTGCGCGACTTCACCGTGTTCGGCGACACCGGGTCGGGCATTTCCAAGATTCTGGCCGGCTATCATCAGGTCCACGCGGTCAAACGCGCAATCGCCTCGACGCTGCGGGCGCTGGCAATCAATCAGAAGGTTGAAACAAGCGCAGCACCGGGTATGCGCGAAGACCCTGCGGCCTTCGGCTTCCCCGATGTCAGCGGCCATGCGCGCGGCGACAAACGCATCGGGGTGATCTGGCACACGCAAGGATCGGGGAAAAGTCTGCTGATGGCTTTCTATGCCGGCCAGCTGGTCCGTCATCCCGGGCTGGAGAACCCGACCATCGTCGTCATCACCGACCGCAACGATCTCGATGACCAGCTATTCAACACCTTCTCGATGTGTCGTGACCTGATCCGGCAAACTCCGATCCAGGCCGACAGCCGCGACGAGTTGCAATCGATGCTTTCCCGCGCCGCTGGTGGGGTGATTTTCACCACCATCCAGAAGTTCGCGCCTGCGGCGGGCGAGAGCACCTATCCGCTGCTGTCAGACCGTCGCAACATCGTGGTCATCGCCGACGAGGCCCATCGCAGCCAGTACGGTTTCCGGGCCAAAGTCGCGCAAAAGACCGGCGAGATTTCCTATGGCTTTGCCGCGCATCTGAGGACGGCATTGCCCAATGCCTCGTTCATCGGCTTCACCGGCACGCCAATCGAGAGCGACGATGTCAATACGCCCGCAGTGTTTGGCGACTACATCGACATCTACGACATCAGCCGGGCGGTCGAGGACGGTGCCACGGTGCCGATCTATTACGAAAGCCGACTTGCGCGGATCGAATTGGCCGCGGACGAAAAGCCGAAGATCGACGCCGAGATCGAGGAATTGACCGAAGACGAAGTTCTGGGCGAGCAGGAAAAAATCAAGCGCAAATGGGCAACGGTGGAGGCCCTTGTCGGGTCGGAAAAGCGCCTGGCTTTGGTCGCGGACGATCTGGTCAGCCATTTCGAGGCGCGGATCGAGGCGCTCGATGGCAAAGCGATGATCGTCTGTATGAGCCGGCGCATCTGTGTGGCGCTCTATGATCAAATTGTCGCTCTGCGCCCCGATTGGCACAGCGACGATGACACGGGTGGCGTGATCAAGGTGGTGATGACAGGTTCGGCCGCCGACCGGCTGGATTGGCAGCCGCATATTGGTGGCAAGGCCCGCCGCGACTTGCTGGCCACGCGCGCAAAAGATGCTGGAGACGGTCTGAAGCTGGTGATCGTGCGCGACATGTGGCTGACCGGCTTCGATGCGCCCGCGATGCACACGATGTATGTCGACAAACCGATGCAGGGCCATGGTCTGATGCAAGCGATTGCGCGCGTCAACCGGGTGTTTCGCGACAAGCCAGCCGGACTGGTGGTCGACTATATCGGTATTGCCCAGAACCTCAAAAGCGCCCTTGGCCAATATTCCGGAGCGGACCAGGACAAGGTCGGCATTGATGAGGCCGAAGCCATCGCCGTGCTTTTGGAAAAGTTCGAGATCGTCAAGGCGATGTATCACGGATTCGACTACGAGCGGGGGCTTAGGGGCACCGCACACGAACGCCTGGTCGTACTCGCCGCGGCGATCGACTGGGTCCTCGGCAAGCAGCAGACCGCGGCGGCTCGCGAAACCAGCGAGGAGGCCAAGCGCCGCGAGCACCGCCGCTATCAGGACGAGGTTCTCGCGCTTACCAAGGCCTTCGCTCTCGCCTCGGCCAGTGATGCCGCACGCTTGATCCGCGACGACGTCGGTTTTTTCCAGGCGGTGCGGGCGGCACTGGTCAAGTCCGCCGATGGCGACGGTGCTTCCTCGGTCGATCGCGAGTTCGCCATCCAGCAGATTCTTGATCGTGCAGTGCTCTCGACCGGCATCGTCGACATTCTCAAGGCAGCCGGGATCATGAGCCCGGACATATCAATTCTGTCCGACGAGTTCCTTGCCGAAATTCAGCAGCTGGAAACGAAGAACCTGGCCCTTGACGCCTTGAGAAAACTCCTGAACGACGAAATCCGCTCGCGCAGCAAGACCAATGTCGTGGAGACCAAACGCTTCTCGGAGCGGCTGGAACTGGCGATCGCACGTTACCATACCAACGCCATCAGCACCGTCGAGGTACTGCAGGAACTGATCGATATTGCCAGAGACGTGCAGGCGGCACTGCGCCGGGGCGAGGATGAAGGCCTGTCGCCGGATGAGATCGCCTTCTACGATGCACTGGCGGAGAACCAGAGTGCCGTCGACATCATGGGCAATGCCTCCCTGAAGCTCATCGCCCATGAATTGCTGGTCGGCTTGCAAGGAAGCATCACCGTCGATTGGACGCACAAGGAAAATGCCCGTGCCCGCATGCGTGTGCTCGTGAAGAGAATCCTGCGCAAATACGGCTATCCGCCCGATCTGCAAGACGAAGCGGTGCAGACGGTGTTGCGGCAGGCTGAGGCGCTGTCGGCCGGTTGGGCTGTTTGAGAGGGGCTAGAAATCTTGTCCAGCTGTCATGTCTCGACAGGTTGTTGCCGGGAATCCTCGATACCGGGGTTTTGCCTTTGAGTCCGAAG
>JAYTCN010000030.1:0-2383 GCA_043736475.1 Paracoccaceae bacterium | reverse complement strand
ACGTACAACTACGCCAAAACGCCGAAGGCGGTACGCCATTGGCTGGAAATGACAAACACGACCTCGCTGCTGGTCATCGTCAATGGCGCGATTGCCGTTGAGGACTATTATCTGGGAACCGGCCCGGAAGACCGCCGGATGTCGTGGTCGATGGCCAAGTCTTTCCTGTCAGCGATGTTCGGCGTCGCCGTTGCCGACGGCCGGATCGCCAGTCTTGACGACCCGGTGGAAAAATACGTGCCGCTGCTGAAAGCCTCCGCCTATGCGGGCGTGACGATCGGCAACGTTCTCAACATGGCCTCGGGCGTGAGTTTCGACGAGGACTATATCGACTTCTTCTCGGACATCAACCGGATGGGACGGGTGCTGGCACTTGGCGGTTCCATGGATGCCTTTGCCGCCGGCCTTGCCGAACGCGACCGCGCGCAAGGACAGGTGCGTCAGTATAACTCGATCGACACCCACGTTCTGGCAATGGTGCTGGTCGCGGCCACCGGCAAGCAATTGCCGCCTTTGATGGAAGAAATCCTGTGGTCAAGGATCGGTGCCGAAGATGATGCTTATTACCTGACCGATGGCCATGGCGCGGCCTTCGCGCTGGGCGGGCTGAACATGCGTACGCGCGACTATGCCCGCTTCGGCCAGATGATGCTGGATTTTGGCAGCTTCAACGGTGAACAGATAATTCCTGCCGGTTGGGCCAGGCAATCGGTCAAGCCGAGCGCGCCGCCACCAGTGCCCGGCGTCGACCGGCTGGCCTACGGATACCAGTGGTGGGTGCCGGTCCACGCAGATGACGAATTCTATGCGGTGGGCGTGTATGGCCAGTACATCTACGTCAATCGGCCGGCGCGGGTTGTTGTGGTCAAGACGTCGGCGGACCGCGAGTTCGTCGACGACGGGGCTGGCGGAGCCTCGATTGAAGCCGAGACCATCGAAATGTTCCGGGCGATTGCCACCGACCTGACCGGATGGCAGCCGCGGGTGCCTAGCTGACCGGGGCGGTGGTGCAGGCGAGGCGCATGTCCTTGATGGCGGTGATTTCCTGGGTCGAGCCGAAATTCGCTCCCGGATCGGCATCCTGGACATAGAGCCGGTTGCCGTCGCGCAAGTGCCGGAAGCAGGCGGTCGGGCCGTTGTGGAAACAGAAGGTCGAGGTTGCCGGGTCATAGTCCCAGCGGGCTTCGAAGCATTCCTCGCCGACAACTTCCATCGTCACCACGTCGGCGCCGGGCCAGTAATATTCGCGGACGAACAGCGCGCCGTTGATGGAATATTCGACGGTGCGGCCGGTGACCATCAGGCGCCATTCCGCACCGGTGATCACCCTGACATTGCTGCCGGCGTTGAGAGCCGTTGCCATCAGAAACAGGGCAAACAAGGTGCGCATTGCCAACAGGTCCAAAATCCTGCGATGCAGGGTATGCCGAGCACCGCGCCGATACGACACAAATTTTCGCGTTTGGGCCGCCGGAAGCTATTTCGGCGTCGCATTTGCGGTTCAAACCCTACTGAACTGTCGATATTGAAAGGGAAACCGGACGAAGGACAAACTATGGCCAGTATCGAGCAACCCAAGGGTGTCTGGAAATCGGGCAAGGGCAAGGGCCGGCACACGCCGAAAGGGCGGCAACTGGATGATGGCGCGCTGGCGGATATTCACCTGTTGCTGGCAGACCGGCCGCGCCGGCGCGACTTGCTGATCGAACACCTGCATTTGATTCAGGATCGTTATGGCCACCTTTCGGCGGCGCATCTGCGCGCCCTGGGCGAAGAAATGAAAATGGCCCAGGCCGAGATCTACGAGGTGGCGACGTTTTATGCGCATTTCGATGTGGTCAAGGAAGGCGAAGCCGCACCGCCGCCGCTGACCATCCGGGTCTGCGATTCGCTTTCCTGCGAGCTGGCCGGGGCGCAGGATTTGTTGCGCGACTTGCTGGCGACATACAATGGCGGCGGCAAGGTGCGGGTGCTGCGCGCCCCCTGCATGGGGCGCTGCGATACCGCGCCGGTGCTGGAGCTGGGGCATAACCATATCGACCGGGCGGATCTGGCCAAGGTGGCCACGGCGATTGCGGCGGGCGATACCCATCCGCTGGTGCCGGACTATGAGGGGTTCGCGGATTACCAGGGTGACGGCGGCTACCAGGCGCTTGCGGCGCTGCGGGCAGGGGTCAAAACCGTCGATCAGCTGCAAGACGAGGTTTTGGCATCCGGCCTGCGCGGGCTGGGCGGGGCCGGGTTCCCGTCGGGCAAGAAGTGGAGTTTTGTCCGCGGCTATGCCGGCCCGCGCTATCTGGCCGTGAACGGCGACGAGGGCGAACCGGGAACATTCAAGGATCGCTATTACCTCGAACGCGAACCGCATGTTTTCCTTGAAGGA
>JAYTCN010000029.1:0-2412 GCA_043736475.1 Paracoccaceae bacterium | reverse complement strand
CATGCCGATGGAACCGACCAGCACATCGAACAGCGCATCGCGCCCGGTCCCGGCCTGGATCACCACATCCAGTTCCGCCCGATGCTCGTAGAAATAGGTCAGCGGCGACAGCGTGACCTCCGGCTTGCCCGGTTTGCCGTCGCGCAGGATGATTAGGCCGGTGGCCGGAATGCGCTCAGGCAGCACATCACCACGCAGGACCGGGGCGGCAAGGGTTTGCAGCCGCGTGTGAAGCGCGGAGAGTATGGTTTCGCGGGGGGTGGGCATGTGCTACCAACAACTTCCGAATAGCAGAGAGCGCCAACATCGTGTCCAGAATCAGACTTTCGACGCCACTTCCGCCTGAACTCTCTGCTTGGTTGAAAGACGTGTATCCTGCCTGGCTGCAATTGCCGCCGGATGACTTTTACCGACTGGTGCCCTTCAATTCGGCTGAGTCGCCTCTGAGCCTCAATTATATCGGAAATGCAGCCGAAATCGGCGGCTCGGCAGTTTTTGACAATCTCAGGATATTTTTGTCCCTGATCTCCGAAGGCAAGATTGTTTTGCAGCAGAACTCGACCATGACGTCTGACAGTCTTGAACTGCTGGTGGACGCAACGCACTGGCCAAACCATGACTTTCACAACGTCAAGAACATGCGAAGGCCCCTTGATGAAGAAAACATCTGCCCGCTGGACTTCTTGAAAGCTCTCGCAATCGAGAGTCAGCTTGTTGAAGTGAACGAAAAATCCATAATTGTCACGCCAAGTGGTCGTCTTCTGCTGGAAAACCGCATCGATGTCGCCATCGTGCGCAGAATATTCGCTGCGGCATTCTCCAAAGTAAACCCGCGAACGCTGACGAAGTTGGCACATCCCTGGGTGCAGGAACAAACAGGCATCATATTCTGGGGTCTGTCCTTGGTTGCCGACCAGCCAAGAAGCGCGGATCAGCTGACACGCTATTGTTTTGTGCCTCCGAAGCAGTTTTTCGACTACAAGCTCATGATCCTTCCCGTTTACATGAGGGCTGTTTTCCTCAATCCGTTGATCTGGTTTGGTCTGATGGAAACCCAAACTGGCACGACAAATGACACCAACCACGACGGTGTCTTGTACAAAAAATCCGCTCTCTTTGATGAATTTTTTCACTTCGATCTTGAGAGAGAGCAGCCCATTGAGCGCGCCAACTGAGGTCGGTAATTTGCAACCACGAAGGATTCAGTTTCTGGCTTCCACCCAATTCGCCACGATCAACCCCGGCACTTTTGTCTGCGCCCGCTCCGCATCCCGCGCAAGATCGAGCCGCTTCGGCAACTTGACCTGAGGCACAAGCAGGAAGATCGGCGCTGTAACAACGCCCCGGCCGGTTTTCGACCGTGATGCCACAGCCCGGCCTTTTGTATTCAGCCTCCCTTCGGCCACCAGCAGGCTCGGCCCACGGCGACGATAGATGAAGCGCAGGCGCAACCCGGTGCGGCGTTCCCACTCAAAGGGGGTGATCCGGCCGCCGCGCGTGGATTTGCCCGCCGCTGGCGTGGGGATTGCCAGCCAAAAGCCGTTCTTCGAGCGGATCAGCGGGCCGGTGTCATGCGCGCCGACGATGACCGGGGCGTTCGACCAGACCAGCGCTGCTGCATTCAGACTTTCGCCCGACTTCGGGAAGCTGGCGAGCCGGATCGAGTTGGCAAGCCGGGTGCCAAGGCCAGCACCGGTGATCTGTGCCCGCCAGGCGGATTTCAGCCCCGTCCCGGCCTCGCGCATGGCGGTCGTCACGGCGCGTTCCCCGGCTGCCACCTCGGCCGCCATCAGGGCGACGATGTCCGGGGTGATATCGAGTTTCAGCTTCATGTGGGCCTCAGAACCACAGTCCAGACCAACCGCTCGCGGTCGCGGACCGGCTCGCCTTGAATAAGAAAGGCATCGCCATCGATCTCGATCCGGTCGCCGGGACACGGGTTTGGCACCTCGGCGACGCGCAGGTCGATCCGCGTGGTTTCCGACCAGAGCCGCGTGTCGCCGAATTCGCTGACGGCATCCGCGCGCCGGGCGACGGCCCGCACCAGAACGGGCGCGCCACCAGCGGATGTGTAGATCGCCTCCACGCCGATGTTCGGATCGGCGAAGAGCATCTCGATGGCGGCGGCAAAGGCGTTCATCACGTCCGCCGCGCCGAACGCAGCACCTGCGGGCGGGTGCAGATCGGCAGCGGATTGCTTTCGATCTCGAGGCGGACCCATTCGTCGCGGTCACGGTCGGGGATCATCCGCGCGTAAAGCGGCTGGCCCAGCGTGTTGACCGTCTCGAAGGTATCGGCGGGGGCGTGGTAGATTTCGAACAACCCGTCCACGGCCTCGGGATAGAACACCGCCTTGTCGGTCGCGACACCAAAGCCCGCGCCGCCCCGGTAACGGCGGAAGGTGATGCCGCC